>DATBTJ010000074.1:0-46592 GCA_036559305.1 Jatrophihabitans sp. | reverse complement strand
GGTGTGCTGATCGTCTCCCTGACCGCCGAGGCCGCGGAGTATGTCGAGACCGGTTTCGACACCCTCGGCAAACCCGCACCGGCCGAAGACGGGGCGCGGGATCCCCGCACTCCCGGCCAGCGCCGCCACGACGCACTACTGACCGCGCTGAAGATCGCGTTCGGCTCCGGCCGGCTCCCGAACGCCGGCGGCTGCCCCACCACGCTGCTGCTGAAGATGGACGTCGCCGACTTCGCCACCAACACCGGTGTCGCCACCACCGGCCACGGCTACCCGATCCCGGTCAGCCTCGCCAAGAACTGGCTACACCCCGAGACCAGAGCAATCCTCACGCTGCTCTCGAAGACAAGGGGCATCGTCGCCTACTCCGACAAGCAGCGGCTGTTCAGCGAACAACAACGCCTGGCCATGCTGGCCCGAGACGGCGGCTGCTCCTATCCCGGCTGTGATGCCACGTTGGGCTGGCTCGAGGCCCACCACGTCACCGACCACCAGCACACCGGCCGCACCAGCGTCGACGACGGCGCCCTGGTCTGCGGCCCCCACCACGACACCTTCCAACGCATGGGCTGGACCTCGACCATGCTCCACGGCCGACCCCACTGGATCCCACCCAACTGGCTCGACCCGCAACGAAAACCCGTCCGCAACCACATGCACGACGAGGGCGTGTCTCCCAAGTCCGGGCGCTGATCGCGGGCGCCCGGCTGGGTGACGCGTTCTGCTGAACTCAGTGAGGCGGCGTGGGCTCGGTTGCGCATCCCACCATGCGCTCGGACCGACAGGCGCTACTCCTCTGCGCAATCCGCACCGACCTACGTGCCTGTGCCGTCCTCAGCGTCATCGCGAACCCGATGCCGGAACGCCCCGTCGCCGTCGTCGCGGCCCAGCCGGAAGACGTCTGTCATCGACGACCACACTGCCTGGACATTGCTACTGCTCAAGGCGGTGACTGCCGACTGCCGTCGAGCGCTTTGCTGACGCCGCGAATGAACTGGTCGAGAATCTGCGGCGGCTCGTCGTTCAGCACTGCAGCGACGAGCTGTTGGACGGGGAACAGCTGTGCCCAGACGTGCGCGCGGGCGAGGGTGTCGGCGTCGACCCGCGACACCTCGTGCCAGCCGTAGGAACGTGCTGCGCCGAGATCGACGCCGGGCAGGACGCTCGCCGCGATGGCGAGCAGGTCGGTCGGGACCGGACTCACCCGGCCGAGCCGTCCGCTCAGCCGTGGATGCCGCACTCCGTTTTCGACAGCCCCGCCCACCGCCCGGCACGCAGGTCCTCGCCGGGCTTGATCCGTCGCGTGCACGGGCCGCAGCCGATCGAGCCGTACCCGTCGAACAGCAGTGGATTGACGATCACGCCGTTGTCGACGATGTAGGCGTCGACATCCTGCTGCGTCCAGGCGGCGATCGGATTGAGCTTCACCATCGAGCGTCGGGCGTCCCATTCGACGACCTTGACGTCCGCGCGCGAGCGCGACTCGTCCCGTCGCAGCCCGGACGCCCAGCCCCGGTAGCCCGACAACGCGCGGCGCAACGGCTCGACCTTGCGCAACGCGCAGCACTGATCGGGGTTGCGCTCGTACAGCCGGGCGCCGAACTCGGCGTCCTGTTCGGTCACGGTCTGGCGGGGCGTGATGGTGCGGACGGTGACGGGCAGCGTCGCGGCAACGGCGTCGCGCGTGCCGATCGTCTCGGCGAAGTGGTAGCCGGTGTCGAGGAAGACCACGTCCACACCGGGACGAACGCGTGAGGCGAGATGCGGCACCACGGCGTCAGCCATCGACGAGGTGACGCACCACGAATCGCCCAGCACGTCGTCGGCCCACTGCAGCACCTCGATCGCCGAGGCGCCGGCGAGCTCGTCGCCGGCCCGCTCGGCCAGCCGGCGCAGCTCCTCGGTGCGCGACAGGCAGGCGGTCAAAGCAACCACTCCTGGTCGGCGCGGGCGACATAGGTCGCGAACGATTCGTCGTCCGCACGCCGGTCGAGATAGCCGCGCAACACCCGCTCGGCGTAGTCGGGAGCTTCGGCAGCGGTGACCCGCAGCCCGCGGAACTTCCGGCCGAGCTCGGCGCTGTCGCCCATCACCCCGCCGAGGTGCACCTGGAAGGCGTCCTCGTCACCGTCCGGGCCCTTCGCGACGACGCCCTTGAACCCGATGTCGGCGACCTGGAACCGCGCGCAGGAGTTGGGGCAACCGTTGACGTTGATCGTGATCGGGGTGTCGAAGTCGGGCAGCCGCCGTTCGAGTTCCAGCTGGATCGTCTCGGCCCGCTTCTTGGTCTCGACGAGCGCGAGCTTGCAGAACTCGATGCCCGTGCAGGCGATCGTGCCGCGCCGGAACGCCGACGGACGCACCGACAGCCCGATGCCGGCGAGCGCGTCGGCGAGCGCGTCGGCCCGCTCACGCTCGACATCGACGACCACAACGCCCTGCTGGGCGGTGAGGCCGATCCGGCCGGTGCCGTATTCGTCGGCGAGCTGGGCCAGGGTGCGCAGCGCCGTCCCCGACGTGCGTCCCGACTTCGTCGCGGCGCCGACCGACACCAACCCGTTGTTCTGCTCGCGCACGCCGGTGTGATCGCGGTGCGCGGGCGAATTCGGCGGCGGATCACCGTCGGGCAGCTGGCGGTGCAGGTACTCGTCCTGCAGCACCTTGCGGAACTTGTCCGGCCCCCAGTCGGCCATGAGGAACTTCAGCCGCGCGTGATTGCGCGAGCGGCGATACCCGTAGTCGCGGAAGATCGACACGACGCCGGCCCACACCTCGCTGACCTCGTCCGGACGGACGAACGCGCCGAGCCGCTCGGCGAACCGCGGGTTGGTCGACAGACCGCCGCCAACCCAGAGGTCGAAACCGGGTTCGCCGTCGGGGCCGACCACGCCGACGAAGGAGATGTCGTTGATCTCGTGGTTCGTGCAGTGCTGCGCGCACCCCGAGATGGACGTCTTGAACTTGCGCGGCAGGTTCGAGAACGCCGGGTCGCCGAGGTACTTCTCGACGGTCTCGCGCAGCGCCGGGCCGGCATCGAGCACGGACTCCGCGCTCACGCCCTCCATCGGGCACCCGAGCACGACCCGCGGCGTGTCGCCGCACGCCTCGGTCGTCGAGAGCCCGACGGCGTCGAGCTTGTCCCAGATCGCCGGGACGTCCTCGATCCGCACCCAGTGCAGCTGCACGTTCTGCCGATCGGTGACGTCGGCGATGTCGCGGCCGTAGTCGTGCGCAATGTCGGCGACGGTGCGCAGCTGCTCGCTGGTCAGCCGGCCGCCGTCGATACGGATGCGCAGCATGAAGTGCTCGTCCTCGAGTTCTTCGGGTTCGAGCGTGGCGGTCTTGCCGCCGGGGATGCCCGGCCGGCGCTGGGTGTACAGGCCGTACCACCGGAACCGGCCACGCAGATCCGCGGGATCGATTCCGGCGAAGCCGGTGTGTTGGTAGATGTCGACGATGCGTTGGCGCACCTCGAGACCGTCCGAGTCGCGCTTGGCGCGCTCGTTCTGGTTCAGCGGCTCGCGGTAGCCCAGGGCCCATTGGCCCTGCCCTTTACGCGCAGGCATGCGCGGTCCTTCCGACTCGGCTGGTCAGGACAGGCGTGCGCGACGAATCGCGCAGGGGGCATCAACAGCCCTGGCCCGCCACCCGTACCAAGTCGATGTGACGGCGAGAGGTGAGATTGAGTCGCACCAGCCGCATCCGTCCATGGTGGCACACCGCTGGGCATGCCTGAATCACTTTGTGGCGCACGGCCAATTTCTACGTGCTTGCCGTACAAGGACAATCGGACGGGTGACCGGCTTCCCGCTGCTTCTCGACGTACGTGATCGGGCCGTCCTGGTGGTGGGTGCCGGCGCAGTCGGCAGCCGCCGTGCGCGGGCGTTGCGCGAGGCCGGCGCGCGGGTGCGCGTCGTCGCCCCGGAGGTCGCGACCGCCCTCGACGGCGTCGACTACGTGCGGCGCGAGTTCCGCGACGACGACGTGGACGGCACCTGGCTGGTGGTGGTGTGCACCGGTGACGCGCAGGTCAACGCGAGCGCGGCGTCGGCCGCCGAGACCCGGCGGATCTTCTGCGTGCGCAGCGACGACGCGACGCGCGGCACTGCCCGGGTGCCGGCGGTGTTGCGCCGGGACGACCTGATCGTCGCCGTGAACGGTGGCGACGATCCGCGCCGGGCGGTGACGCTGCGCGACGCGGTCGGCGTCGCGCTCGATGTCGGCGACCTGCCCGTTGCCCGGCACCGGGCCGCCGCCGAGGGCTCGGTCGCGCTCGTCGGCGGCGGGCCCGGTGACCCCGAACTGATCACGGTGCGGGGTCGTCGGTTGGTCGCGACCGCAGACGTCGTGGTCGTGGACCGGTTGGCTCCGCGCGAGTTGCTCGCCGAGCTGGCCCCGCACGTCGAGGTGATCGACTGCGGCAAGTCCGCGCACCGGCACAACCTGACCCAGCACGAGATCAACGAGGTCCTCGTGGCGCGGGCGCGGGCCGGCAAGCGGGTGGTGCGGCTCAAGGGCGGTGACCCGTTCGTGTTCGGCCGCGGCGGCGAGGAATGGCTGGCGTGCGTGCGCGCCGGCGTCCCCGTCACGGTCGTGCCGGGGGTGACCAGCGCACTCGCCGGGCCCGCCGTCGCCGGGATCCCGCTGACTCATCGCGGTGTCGCGTCGGACTTCACCGTGGTGTCCGGACACCTCGACCCGGGCCGCGAGGCTGCGAGCGGCGTCGACTGGGCCGGTCTCGCGGCGAGCGGCGGCACGCTGGTCCTGCTCATGTCGATGGATCGGCTGGACGTGATCGCCGACGCGCTGATCGAGCACGGGCGCGCGCCGGACACGCCGTCGGCGGTGGTGCACCGCGCGAGCATGCCCGGCGAGCGGGTCGTGCGTGCGCCGCTGAACGACCTCGCCCGGGCGGTCGCCGAAGCGGGCGTCGGTGCGCCGTCGGTCATCGTGATCGGCGAGGTCGTCGACGTCCTGACCCGCTGACCGGTTACGGGTAGTCGGTGACCGTCACCGGCGTGTCGGGGTTCGCCTTCGTCGAGGAACCGCCGGTGTTGTCGACGACGTGCAGGATGCCGCCGCTGCCGTTGGTCGCGTCCAGGAAGATCGTCAGCAGGTCGTGCAGGTGCACGGCCGACGGGTCGACGGTCTCGTAGGCGTGCGAGGCGTAGATGTCGACGTGTTGGTTGAAGAAGCTATAGCTGCCCATGCCGTAGCCCTGGAAACCCTGTGCTGCTCGGGTGAAACGTGCGGCGGCGTAGCCGAGGGTGTCGGGCGTGGAATTCCATGCGGACTGGCTCGGCGGGTCGTACGGCATCTCGTTCTGGAAGAAGATGACGCTGCCGTCCGCGCCGTTCCAGATCACCTCGTGCTTCTGGTAGTGCTCGACGAACAGGCCGGTCGCGTTCACATCAGCTCCGTTCACGATCAGCCCGTGGTCGGCGGTGTTCTGCGTCCAGCCGACCCCGGCGCCGTGGTCGGCGCGCCAGGCCCAGATGTCGTCGAGTACGACGTGATCGCTGTTGACGATCAGGCTGTTCGTCGCGCGCCCGGGGTGCGGCCCGGCGATGCGGAAGAACACGTCCTGCAACGCGGTGGGGTCCTCGGCAGACGCCGAGCCGTGGTGCGGATGGCCGGTGCCGATGACTGCGAGGGCGGGGGAGTTGGTCGCACCCGCGTCGACGAGCAGACCCGCGAGGTCGACACCCGGCACGTCGGCGACCTGCACCGGGACGGCGCCGCGGTCGGCGGTCAGGGTCGCGTATCCCAGCCCGAGGACGACCGTGTCGGCGCGCTTGACCTTCAGCGAGCGGTTGATGTCGTACACCCCCGGGGTCAGCAGCAGGTTGCGGCCGCGGCTGAGCTGGTTGTCCAGCACCTGCGCGGTGTCCGCGGGCCGCGCGAGGTAGAACTGCGAGAGCGGGATCGAGCGGCCCGGCGTCGACCCGCTCGCCCAGGTGGTGCCGACCGAATCGCGCTGCGCGCTCGGCACGAACACCTGCCAGGTGCCGTTGCCGTCGACGTAGAGGTAGGGCTTCTCACGACTGGCCGGCGTGCGCGGCACGGTCGTGTACGGGCCGCCGCAGGAGCTGCTGGCCGGGAAGCATTCGGCCGGAGCGCCGTTGTCGCCCGCGAACACCTGGTTCCACACGCCGTTCGACCAGGCGGACAGGTTGCTGTTGCGGACGAAGAACTGTTGCTGCGAGCCGTTGATGACCGTGCCGTCGAACTGCGAGTCGGCGATGAACCCGCCGCTCGCGAACGACGGGCCGGTGCAGTAGTCCATCAGCGTGGTGTTGCCGTTGGTGACGTGTACCCGGCGCATCGGCGCGGCCTGCGAGACCGCCCAGAATTCGCCGGCGTAGCAGCCGGCGTCGCTGTTGCTCACATTGATCGTGAGGTTCGACAGCGACCGCCAGAAGTTGTTCAGCGCGATGCAGTTGCCCGCGTCGCACTGGTTACGGACGTCGACGGACCCGTTGATCGTGACGTCGCCCGGGTTGCGGCCGAGCCCGGCCACCTCGGTGTAGTAACCGACCTGGAAGTTCAGCGGATCGGCTGCTGTGCCGTAGGTTCCCGGTTCGAACAGCAGCGCGTAGCGCTGCGTGCCGAACTGGTTGGTCAGCTGCTGCGCGGCGATCGCATCGACGGTCGACTGGATCGTCGCGGTCGGCATCGACGGATCGAACACATACACGTTCGGACCCAGGTCGGGGGCGCCGGCGACCGCGGCCGGCGCCGGGACCGGCGGCTGTGCTGACGCGGCCGGAGCGAGCGCGACAGTGCTGGAGACCGCGCCCGCGAAGGCGGTGGCGGCGACGGTGGCGAGAACGGCGGCACGCAGTTTGTTCACCGCGCGAACATAGATTCCTGGCCTCGTGGTGCGCAATGGGTGACGCTGCGGGGGTCGTCCAGGGCGGTTGCGGAAATACGAACGGGTGAGCTAATCTGGCGATAGAACAACCGTTCGAAGGCGGAGGCAGCGATGCAACAGCAGTCGAGGGTGGTCACGGCGTCGGCCATCGCGCTGATCGCACAGGCACGGGTCGTGCTCGCGCAGGCGAGCATGGCGTGGGACGAGGGGGAGCGGTTCCGGCTGGCCCATCTGGCTGCACTGCGTGCGGCCGCCGCGGTGCTCGCCGACCGGGGGCGGCCGGCCTCGGTGCGGCGCAGGCTGATGAGCGTCTGGGTGTTGCTCGATCGCATCGCGCCCGAACTCGCCGAGTGGTCGCAGTACTTCGCGGCGGGCGCTCCGGTGCGGGCCGCCGTCGAGGCGGGCGCGCGGCACGCGGTGACCCGGCGCTCGGCCGACGACCAGGTGCGGTCGGCTGCTGCGTTCGTCGGGGTGGTCGAGCGGTCGCTCGGCATGCTCGCAGCGCCGCTTGCCAGCTGAGGCGGCGAGCGCCCGGCGTTGTCGGTTCGCGCGGTTAGGCTGACCGCGTGTCCTCCACTGCGCAGGCTGCGGCCGACGCCGCGACGCGCGGCGCGCCGGTCGACGAGTTGCTGCTGGCGGCGCTGGGTGCCGACATCGCCGCGGCAACCGTCCTCGACTGCGGCGGCGGCACCGGGCGTTTCGCCGTCCCGCTGGCCGTCGCCGGGGCCCGCGTCACGGTGGTCGACGTCAGTGTCGACGCGCTCGCGACCCTGCTGCGCCGCGCCGACGAGGCGGGGGTGGCCGAGCGGGTGCGTGCGGTGCAGGGCGAGGTCGAGGCGCTCGACCCGGCGATCGGTGGTGAGCAGTTCGACCTTGTGCTCGCCCACGGCGTGCTCGATGCGCTCGACGACCTCGCCGTCGGGTTCGCCGCGATCGTCGCCGCGACCCGTCCGGGCGGCCTGGTGAGCCTGCTGGTCGACAATCCGGCCGCCGCCGTGCTCACCCGGGCGCTGGCCGGCGAGCTCGAGGCGGCCGAACGCGAGGTCGCGGCGCTCGGCGACGAGCGTGGCCCTGCCGGCGGCGCGACGCCGCAGACCGTCGCCCGGTTGTGCGCTGCGCACGGCTTGGCGCTCGAGCAGCAGCACGGCATCGGGATCTTCCGCGATCTCGTGCCCGGCCGTGTGCTCGACCACCCCGGCGCCCGCGAGTCGCTGCTGCGCCTCGAGGCCGCCTGCGCGCAGCGCAGCCCGTTCGCACAGATCGCCGCCCGCGTCCACCTGCTCGCCCGTCGGCCGGCCTCGGGCTGAGTCGCGATGGGGCGTAGCGCCGACATCCCGCGCGAGTCCGGGCGCACCGACGGCGACGACACCGGCTGCCTGATCCTGCATGTCGATATGGACGCGTTCTTCGCCAGCGTCGAGATCCGCAACGATCCGCAGTTGCGGGGCCGGCCGGTCGTGGTCGGCGGGGCAGTGCGCGGCGTCGTCGCCGCCGCGTCCTACGAGGCGCGCAAGTACGGCATCCGCAGCGCCATGCCGATGACCCGTGCCCTGCGGCTGTGCCCGCACGCGGTCGTCGTACGACCGAATCGCGCCGCGTACACCGACGCGTCCGCCAAGGTCATGGCGATCCTGCGTGAGGTCACCCCGCTGACCGAACCGCTGTCACTGGACGAGGCGTTCCTCGACGTCTCGGGCGCGATCCGCGCGCAGGGTCGTCCGGCGCTGATCGCCCGCAGCATCCGCGAGCGCGTCGTTCGCGAGCTGGGCCTGACCTGCAGCGTCGGCGTCGCGCCGACCAAGTTCGTCGCGAAGGTCGCCTCGGCCCGCTGCAAGCCGGACGGCCTGCTCGTCGTCCCCGCCGCGCACGTCCTCGACTTCCTGCACCCGCTGCCGGCCACCGCGCTGTGGGGGGTCGGCGCCCGCACCAGCGAGGCGCTGCGCCGCATCGGCATCCGCACCGTCGCCGACGTGGCCGCCACGCCGGGCGACGTGCTCACCCGGGCGGTGGGATCGGCGATGGCCACGCACTTGTCCGCGCTCGCCAGCGGCGTCGATCCGCGCCAGGTGAGCCCGGACGAGGTCGAGAAGTCGATCAGCTCCGACCACACCGTCGACACCGACCTCACCGACCTCGCCGACGTCCGGCGCGAACTGCTGCGGCTGTCCGGCGACGTTGCGCGCCGGGTGCGCGAGCGGGGTTGGCTGGCCCGCACGGTCGGCATCAAGATCCGCTTCGCCGACTTCACCACCGTCACCCGGGTGCGCACCCTGCCGGCCTGGACCGATTCGACGCAGAGCATCTACGCCACCGCGGCCGAACTCTACGACAGCCTCGGCCTCGACCGGCCCCGGGTGCGCCTGGTCGGGGTGAAGTGCGAGAACCTGCGCGAGGCGGGCTCGGTCGGCGAGCAACTCAGCTTCGACGACCTGCTCGGGGGCGCAGAGCAGCAGCCACCGCGCCGCGATCGCGCCACCGACGCCGTCGTCGACGCCGCACGCGAACGCTTCGGTTCGGGAGCTCTCGGCTTCGCGACCCTCCTCCGGCGGCCCGATGCCGACCCCGAGGTCGACCAGTTGCCGGCGCGCGATGAGGCCGCGCCATGGTGACCAGCACAGATCATGCGTGCCGGTACCGGCTTCGTGACCCAAACACAACTTTTGAATCGGCCGATCGCCTCGTATGCTCGAGGTGTTAGCGAGAACACCTGACCCGCCGACCGCCCGGTACGGCTGTAAAGGAGGGCATTGTGCCGCTCTCCGAGCATGAGCAGAGGCTGCTGGACGAGATCGAGCAGGCGCTCTACGCCGAAGATCCCAAGTTCGCGTCCTCTGTTCGCTCCGCGCGCGCCCGCAGGCGGGTACGCAGCTCCATGCTGCTGTGCGCGCTCGGCGTTCTCGCCGGCCTGGGCCTGGTCCTGATCGGGCTGCTCGCCACCGTCGTCGCCCTCAGCGTCGTCGGGTTCGTGCTGCTCGTCGCGGCCGTCGGCTTCGGCGCACAGTCGCTGCACCACCGCCGCGCCGGTCAGCCCGCCGCGACCTCGCCCCCCGCCCGCGGCCAGCGTCCGAGCAGCCTGCGCTCGCGCATGGAAGATCGCATGCGCCGCCGCTTCGACGAGAACTGATCGCTTCCGGCGGCCGTCAGTCAAGGCAGCCAGTCAGCCGGTGGCCGTCAGTGCCGGCGCGCCGCGTCCCGATCGCCCGGCAACCATCGCCCGATCACGGGCACCCGCGACCAGCTGAGCGAGGCCGGCCAGAACCGGGCCCGCATCCGCTCGCGCGGTGAGCGGCGCTGCCCCAGCCCGGCGCGTACCTTCTCGAGCTCGGCGACCAGATCGGCGTGCTCTTCGCCAATCCGGTCCGGGCTGTAGCGCGCCCGCTCTACCGCGGCGGTCACGGCGCGCAACGGCTGCGAGGCCGCGTCGGAACTCGACCCCAGCCAGCGCGCCACCTGCCGCGGACTACGCGCGTCGGACCAGACATAGCCCAGGTCGACGGTGGTGTCGGCGAGTTCGGCCCACAGGGCGTCGGTGTCACCGCGACGCACCCGCGCCAGCCGGGCGTGCCGGCGCCGCCAGCGCACGGCCGCGGGGATCGACAAGATCGCGAACAGCAGCACGATCACCGCAAGCGCGGTCAGGGGCGCCTGCAGCGACACGCCCGGCTCGGACTTGGCGGCCACGCGACGGTGCCCCGGCGTGGCCGACTGACGGTCGCGGGGCACCGCCGCGCTCTGGTGCGGCCGGACCGGCTGGTCGTTGTTGGCACCGGCGGCCCGGTGCGGGGCCCACTGCAGGTCGTTCGCGGCGCCGCCGGAGATGCCCGCGAGCGGGGTCGGGTCGAACGGCACCCAGCCGATGCCGCCGAAGTAGGCCTCGACCCATGCGTGGGCGTCGAAAGTGGTGACCGAGAAGGTCCCGCTGCCGTCCGGCACGGGGTGGGCGTAGCCGAGCACCACCCGCGAGGGGACGTGTGCGAGCCGCAGCATCACCGCCATCGACGCGGCGTACTGCTGGCAGTACCCGATGCGGTTGCGCAGGAAGTCGGTGAGGTCGTCGCCGGAGTCGCCGCTCGCGGTCTGCAGGCTGTAGCTGAACCCGTTCGCCGGGTCGGCGAAGAACGAACTGATCGCCCGAGCCCGCTCGTACGGCGTGCGCGCCTTGGCCACGATGCCCGCGGTGAGATTGCGGACGTAGGCCCGGATGGGGGGCAGCTTCAGCTCGTCCGCGAGGGCCGGGTCGTTGGTGTCGGGGGCGGCTCGCAGGGCGGCGACGGTCGGGTCCGGCTGCGCGACGTCCTCGCTGATCACCTGCCCCGAATCGACGGTCGACCCGACCAGCAACATCTCGCGCGGGTTCCAGCCGGTGTTCGTGCCGATGCCGTACATCGCCGACGGCGAGGCGAACACCGGCGGGTTCGACCGCAGGCCGCTGACGGTGATCTGGGCGGAGAACTGCACGACGTGCGGCTGGAAGGCGACGCCGGGCACGCTCGCGAACTGGGTGCCGGAGATCGGCTCGGGGGCGCCGGCCGGACCCGGGCGCCAGCCGTCGCCCTGGAAGCTCGAGAGCACGTTGGTGCGCAGGTAGAACGGCTGTGTGCCGCCCGGCGCGCCGACGCTGTCGCCGTTGGAGGAGACCTTGACCGAGAACAGCGGGACGGCGTTGTCGCGGTTCAATTCGCCGTGCAGGGCCGCGAACGGGTCGATCCCTGCGGTGCCGCCCGCGCCGTTGTGGTCGGCGCCGAAGCCGCTCGTGCCCTTTCCGCTGCCGCTGTCGTGGAACAGCCGCGACAGCAGGTTCTTCGAGTCGGACGGGATGATCACCGGGACGAGCAGGGCGAGGATGATGGCGGTGACGGCGATGCGCTGCCCCGACATGGCCCGGCGGCCGCGCCGCCCCGAGGTTCGCGAGCGGGCGACGAAATAGCCCCAGCGCTGCAGGTCGTCGCTGGAGTCGAGCGCCAGCAGGATGAGGAACCCGATCGCTGTCAGGACGAACCAGATCCACGACACCGGGTGGCGCGGCACCGCCCCGGACACGGTGAACACGACCAGCAGCGGAACACCGGCGAGCGCGCCATGTCGGCCTACCACGGCGAGCAGGTCGACCAGGGCGGCGATCAGCCCGAGCAGCGCGCACAACGCGAGCCGTACCGCCACGGTGGTATGGATCGGCGCCACGCCGTTGGCCGTCGTGTGGTGCAGCGAGCTCATCGCCGCGCCGACGTCGTGCCACGTGCCGCCGAGCGGGATGAACCCGAGCACCGCGTGTTCGCGCAGGAAGGTCACCGTCAGCCATGGCAGCAGCAGCAGCACGCCGAGCCAGGTCTGCCCCGCACTCGCCGGGCGCCGGGCGCGCAGCAGCGCCGCCGGACCGATGACCACCAGCATGGTGAGCCAGATGTCGATCAGCCAGCCGGTGTCGGTGAACATCTCGCACAGCGGGAAGGCGCCGAGTGCGCTCGCCAGCAGCGCGAGCAGGGTGCGCCGCACGTCGCTGTTGCGCCGGGGCGCCGGTGCGGCCGCGCCGGCCGGCTTCGAGCCGCCGGGACGTGGGGGAGCGGTCGTGGCGGTCATCGCAGCGACCCGTACCCGGTCAGCCCGGCGAGCATGTCGCCGGACGCCCTCGGCGCGAGCAGCGTCTGGCAGGCGACGGCCACCGGGTCGCCACAGCGCACCACGTGGGCCTGCCACCCGGCGGCCCGCAACACCCGTGCCGCGTTCTGCACCCGCGAGTCGACGACCGGCGCGCTGGCGCCGCGCGGCTGCGGGCTGTCCGGGTCGGGCGGGCCCTGGCTCCACGTCGAGGTGTCGAGCAGCAGCGCCATCGCCGAGCCGGCAGTGGCGCGCGGGTGCACGCTGGCCAGCAGCCGCAGGCTGACGTTGTCGAGGTCGCCGAGCACCGCGGTCAGGCTCGACTCGCGGGCGAGCACCGGCAACAGGTCGTTGAGTGTCTCGAGGGTGCCCCGTCCGGTCGTGCGCGCGAGTGCGAGGTTGTCGGCGATCTGGGAGCCGGTCAACATCGGCAGCCGGACCGGTGTCGCGAGATCGCTGATCAGCCCGACCTCGCGCGAGTTCAGCACGCCGAACGTGGCGAGGGTCGCCGCGGCGCTCACCGCCCACTCGAAGCTGCTGCGCACCCGCTCGTCAGCGGTGCCCGCCTCGCTCGTCGGGCCGTCGACGTGGGCACCGGCCCTGGTGTCGAGCAGCACGGTCAGCTGCCCCTGCCAGGGACGTTCCTCCATGCGCACCATCAGCGCGCCGGTGCGTGCCGACGACCGCCAGTGGATCTTGCGCAGGTCGTCGCCCGTGCGGTACTCGCGGGTGGACGCGTCGTCGGCGCCGCGCGCACCGATCGAGTGGCTGCCGGCGTCCTCGCCGACGTCGAGCGAACGCGGCGCCTCGGCCGAGCGCAGCCGCTCGACGACCGGCGCGACCACGATCTCGCTGGTCGCGGTGAAGGAACGGCGCACGTCGACGAGGTGGAAAGGGTCGGTGAGCCGCACGTGCAACGGGCCGGCGCGGTAGCGGCCGCGGGGCAGGCGCGGCATGCGGTAGGACACCGTGCGGTGCTCGCGGCTGTACAACCCGTCCAGCACGAAGCGGGCGTTGCCGCGGATCTGGCTGGGGAGCTGGTCCTCGAGCATGAGCGAGCCGGTCGGCAGCAGCGAGCGGTTGCTGATCGTCAGGTGCACGGTCACGGTGTCGCCGGACACCGCGCGGCGCGGCTCGATCTGGCGGCGGTTGGCGATGCGCACGCGCGAGCGCACCACGATCAGCACGGCGAGCAGCGGGACGGCGAGCGCCAGCACGCCGGCGCGGGCCAGATCGACGATGCCCAGCAGGAAGCCGCACACCAGCGCCGTGCCGCCGGCGGCGAGCAGACAGGACGCGCGGGTGGTGAACCCGGTGCGTCCCGAGCCGGCCATGCTCAGGCGGTCCGGGACGCGACGGTGTCGGGGATCGCGACGCGCCTGCCCAGGTCGGTCAGGACGTCGGCGGCGGCGCGTCCGGACACGTGCGCGTCGGCGGTCAGCAGCATGCGGTGCGCGAACACCGGGACGAGCATGAACTGCAGGTCGTCGGGCAGGACGTAGTCGCGACCCTCGAGGGCGGCCCACGCCTTGGCTGCGCGCAGCAACTGCAGAGCCGCGCGCGGCGAGGCGCCGAGCCGGATCTCGCCCGCCGCCCGGGTCGCGGCGGCCAGGTCGACCGCGTAGGCCTTGACCGTGTCGGCGACGTGCACCGCTCGAACGCCCGCGATCAGCTGGCGGACCTCGCGAGCGTCGGACACCGGACGCAACGAGTCGAGCGGGTCGAGCGAGGCGTGCTCGCCGAGCATCTGGATCTCGGCTCGGCGGTCGGGATAACCCATCGAGATCCGGGCGGTGAACCGGTCGCGCTGGGCCTCCGGCAGCGGGTAGGTGCCCTCCATGTCGATCGGATTCTGCGTGGCGATCACGAGGAACGGCGATTCGAGGCCGTAGGTGACGCCGTCGACGGTGACCTGACGCTCCTCCATGCATTCCAGCAGCGCCGACTGCGTCTTCGGCGAGGCGCGGTTGATCTCGTCGCCGACAACGATGTTGGCGAACACCGGGCCCGGCTTGAACTCGAAGTCGCGCTCCTCGGCGTTGTAGACGCTCACGCCGGTCACGTCGCTCGGGAGGAGGTCAGGGGTGAACTGCACCCGCCGCACCGAGCAGTCGATCGAGCGGGCCAGCGCCTTGGCGAACTTGGTCTTGCCGACGCCCGGGACGTCCTCGATCAGCAGGTGCCCCTCGGCGAGCAGCACCGCCACGCCGAGGCGCACGGTGTCGTGCTTGCCTTCGATGACCTGATCGATGTTGGCGGCGATGCGTTCGGCCGACGCGCGCACGCTGTGCACGTCGGCCGCGGTCTCCTGTGCAGGCTGTACCGGCTGCGCCGGTGTTACCGCCGCGTGCGACGGCGGCCGCGCGGACCCGTCCGGCCGATTGTTGTACCCGTCCCTGCCGTCCACGGCGTCCACCAGCCAGTCCCGTCCCGTTCGTGTCGTGCGCTGCCTCATGCGGCGTGTTGTGCCGGTGTCGAGTATCACCGACCTCCGCCGTGAACCGGTAACGACCGGGTTCTCCGACTGCCCGACAGCTTGGACGCACGAGCGGTCGATCCGGTTGCGTGTCGGCCCGATCTGGCCTCAAAGTGGAGTGAAGTGGGGTACAGTGGGGAGCAGTGGGGGAGAGTGTCGACGCGAGTCGGGTCGGAGGTGAATGCCGGTGTTCCTCGGCACGCACACCCCGCGCCTGGACGACAAGGGCCGGCTCGCTCTCCCCGCGAAATTTCGACCGGATCTGGAGGGTGGGCTGGTGATCTGCAAGGGCCAGGACCGCTGCCTGTTCGTCTTCCCGACCGACGAGTTCGCCCGGTTCACCGCCGCCCTGGCCGACGCGCCGGTCACCGACCGGCGGGTGCGTGACTACGGCCGGGTGCTGTTCGCCAGCGCCTCGCGCGAGACCCCGGACGGGCAGGGCCGGATCACCGTACCCGCGCAGCTGCGCGACTACGCGGGCCTGGCCAAGGACTGCGTGGTGATCGGCGCCAACCGGCGCATCGAGATCTGGGACGCCGCGGCCTGGAACAGCTACCTCGACGGTTCCGAGCAGGCTTTCGCCGACGTCGCGGAGGAGGTGCTGCCGGGCGTCCTCTAGATCCCGAGCTGGGCTCAGGCCTCCTCCCGTCCGTCGCTCCTGGCGTCACTTCCCCGGCGCCAGGCGGATGGGACGGGCGGGGACCTGGATGCAGCTCGGCAGACCGCCGCAGCTCGATTCCCCACCGTCCCCCACACCCCGCGAAAGGACCGGTATGAGCGACGCAGCCGCAGCACACGTGCCGGTGCTGCTCGAGCGCGTGCTCACCCTGTTCGCCCCCGCCCTGTCCGACGGTCCGGCCACCGTCGTCGACGCCACCCTGGGGCTGGGCGGCCACGCCGAGGCGCTGCTCGAGGCGCACCCCCAGCTCACCCTGGTCGGGCTCGACCGCGACCCGGCAGCGCTCGACCGCAGCAGCGCGCGGCTGGCCCGCTTCGCCGGTCGCACCCAACTCGTCCACGCCGTCTACGACGGGATGCCCGACGTGCTCGCCTCCCTCGGGCTGGACGGGGTCGACGGCGTGCTGTTCGACCTCGGGGTGTCGTCCATGCAGCTCGACCTGGCCGAGCGCGGGTTCGCCTACGCCCAGGACGCGCCGCTGGACATGCGCATGGACCCCACCACCGGGCCCACCGCGGGCGACGTCGTCAACGACTACCCGATCGCCCAGCTGGCCCGGGTGCTGCGCGAGTACGGCGAGGAGCGCTTCGCGATGCGCATCGCCCAGGCCATCGACCGGGCCCGGCGCGTCGCCCCGCTGAACTCGACGGCGCAGCTGGCCGAGCTGGTCCGCGACGCGATCCCGGCAGCGACCCGGCGGCACGGCGGTCATCCCGCCAAGCGCACCTTCCAGGCGCTGCGGATCGAGGTCAACGGCGAGCTCGCCGCGTTGCGCTCGGCCGTCCCTGCGGCGCTCGAGGCGTTGCGGGTCGGTGGACGCATCGTCGTGCTGAGCTACCAGTCCCTCGAGGACCGCATCGTCAAGCAGTCGCTGGCCGCCCTGGCCGCCGACACCACGCCGGTCGACCTGCCGGTCACCCTCGCCGACCGGGGACCGCAGCTGCGGCTGCTCACCCGCGGCAGCGAGGCGGCCTCCGCCGAAGAGATCGCCGCCAACCCGCGGGCAGCCTCCGTCCGGTTGCGCGCCGCCGAACGAATCCGGGAGTCAGCGTGACCAGCGAACCCAGGCACGCCCCGCGGGCGAAGCGCGCGCCGTTCGTGCTGCTGATCGTCGGGCTGATGGCCGGCGGGATGTGCCTGCTGCTGGCGCTCAACACCGCCTCGGCGGCCAACGAGGTGGCCCGCCACGACCTGAGCACCAACGACCAGAGCGCCGCGGCGCAACTGGTCGAGCTGGAGAACGAGGTGCAGGCGAGCGCCGCACCGGCCAACGTCGCCGCCGCCGCGGCCGCGCTCGGGATGGTGCCCGCCGGCAATCCCGCCTTCCTCGAGATCGACAAGTCCGGGAAGGTGCGGGTGATGGGCAGCGCCGCACCGGCGAGCGTCGAGCCGGTCGTCATCCCGCATCCCGCGCCGACCGCGACCAAGACGAAGCCGGCGCCGCAGAAGAGCGCGAAGAAGACGGCGAACAAGACCGCGAAGGCCACGTCGACGAAGAGCCCGGGCAAGACGCCCAGTACGACGACCGGCAAGACGACCACCTCGACGGGCAGCCGCGCGCACGCCGGCGCCCCGGCTGCCGCGACCTCCTCGACGGCGCCGAGCCCCACCCCGACCCCCACGCCGGAGACCACGCTCCCGGGAGGAAACCGATGACCCGGTTCGGCCCACCTGCCCAGCCGCCGCGCCGGCGCCCCGCCCCGTCGGGTGCCCGTAGCCGGCAGCCGCAGCGCCCCGCCGCGGCACGCCGTCCGACCCGTCCGTCCCGTCCGGCCCGTCCCGCCGCACGGCGACCCGTGCGGCCGAACCGACGCACCCTGCGCCTCGGCGCGGTTCACGGCCGGGTGCGATTCGGCTTCGCCGCGGTGTGCACGCTGCTGCTGGTGATCGGTGGCCGCCTGGTGCAGCTGCAGGGTCTGGACGGCAGCAAGTACGCCGCCGGTGCCGCGGCGCAGCGGGTGTTCACGCTGACGCTGCACGCGATGCGCGGGCAGATCGTCGACCGCGACGGCACCCCGCTGGCCTATACCTCGACCGCCCAGGACATCACCGCCGACCCGATGCAGATCAAGGCGGCGGCCAAGGCGCAGCAGAAGCTGACCGGCCGCGACGACCTGGTCGCCTCCTACGCGACCAAGCTCGCCCCGCTCGTGGGGATGCGCCCGCAGCCGCTCGCGACGCTGCTCACCGGCCCCGGGCAGTACGCCCTCGTCGCCACCGCGCTGTCGCCGGTCACCGCTGAGAAGATCGCAGCGCTGGGCCTTGCCGGCATCTACAGCCAGGCGACTACGCAGCGCCAGTACCCCGGACGCACCACCGCCGCGAACGTGCTCGGCACGGTCCACGCCGACGGCGCGGGGGCCGCCGGGATCGAGTCGGAGTACAACCGGGTGCTGGCCGGCAAGGACGGCAGCGTCACCTACAGCACCGACAACATGGGCAACGTCAACCCGGCGAGCAGCACGGTCACCGACCCGGCCCGCAACGGTGGGACGGTGCGGCTGACCCTCGACCAGAGCCTGCAGTACACCGCCCAGCAGTACCTCGACACGGCGGTGCGCGAGTCGGGTGCGCGCGGCGCGGAGATGGTCGTCCTCGACGCGCACACCGCCCAGGTGCTGGCGATGGCGTCGTCGCACACCTTCGACGCGGCCAACCCGAACACGATCAACCCGAACGTCCCGATGAATCCGCCGGTGATGTCGGCGTTCGAGCCGGGCTCGGTGCAGAAGTCCATCACCTTCGCCGCCGCGCTGCAGCAGCACCTGATCAAGCCGAACACGGTCATCTCGGTGCCGCCGACGATCGACATGGGCGGCGTGACCGTCGCCGACGCCTGGTACCACCCCACCGAGCGGTTCACCGCGACCGGCGTGCTGGCCGAATCGTCCAACGTGGGCACCCTGAAGGTCGCGCAGGAACTCGGCCCCAAGGTGTGGGACTGGTATGAGAAGAAGTTCGGCGTGGGGCAGAAGACCGGCATCGAGTTGCCCGGCGAGAGCGGTGGGTACCTGCCGCCGCTGAAGCAGTGGTCCGCGTCGTCGTTCGCCAACCTGCCCTTCGGTCAGGGCGAGAGCATGACCGTGCTGCAGCTCGCCTCGATCTACCAGACCTTCGCCAACAACGGTGTACGGGTGCCGCCGCGGATCATCCAGTCGGTCACCGCACCCGACGGCTCGGTCGCCGCGACCCGCCAGCCCGTGGGCGAGCGCGTGGTCTCCGCCAAGACGGCGGCGACGCTGCGCACCATGCTCGAGTCGGTGACGCTGCCCGGCGGCACCGGCATCAAGGCGGCCGTGCCCGGCTACCGCGTCGCCGGCAAGACCGGCACCGCGCAGCAGCCCGACCCGAACCACGGCGGGGCCTACTCCAGCTGGATGAACTGGGACACCTTCGCCGGCATGATCCCCGCGGACAATCCCCAGTTCGTCGTCGCGATCATGGTCGACAACCCGGCACACGGTGTCGAGGGTGGCGACGTCGCCGCGCCGCTGTTCCACCAGATCGCGACGTACGAGATCGCGCACGCGCACATCCCGCCGACGGGCTCGCAATCCAGGCACGTGCCGCTGCAGGTGTGTGACGCCGCCACCCGGATGGCCTCACCCAGTACCGTGTGCTGACGTGCCAGCGGATGGTCGACCGGTCCTCCCGCGCCCGGCCGGTGTCCTGTCGGTGTCGCTCGGGACGATCGCGCATGCCGTGGCGGGCCGGCTGAGCGGTTCGGACGTTGCAGTCACCGGCATCACGATGGCAAGTGACCAGGTCCGTGCCGGCGATCTGTTCGCCGCAGCGCCCGGCCGGACGGCGCACGGGGCGTCCTTCGCCGCGAGCGCGTTGGCGTCGGGCGCGATCGCGGTCCTGACCGACGACGCCGGCGCCGGGCTGCTGCCGCCGGGCACGCCGACGCTGGTGGTGCCGGACGTGCGTGAGCGGGTCGGTGCCGCCGCGTCGCTGGTCTACGGCGACCCGTCCGGCGAACTCGACCTGCTGGGTGTCACCGGCACCAGCGGCAAGACGACCACGTCCTACTTCCTGCGCGCCGGGCTGCAGGCCGGGGGGCGTACCGCCGGGCTGATCGGCACGGTGGGGACGATGGTCGGCAACGAGGCGATCAAGACCGGGCTGACGACGCCCGAGGCGCCCGAGCTGCAGGCGTTGTTGGCTGTGATGCGCGAACGGGGTGCGACGAACGTGGCCATGGAGGTGTCCAGCCACGCGCTGCGGATGGGCCGCGTCGGCGGCACCCGCTTCGCCGTCGCCGGGTTCACCAACCTCTCCGAGGACCACCTCGACTTCCACACCGACATGAGCGACTACTTCGAGGCGAAGGCGGCGCTGTTCGGCAACCCGCCGCAGCGCGACGTCATCGTCGTCGACGACGGATGGGGCCGACGGATGGCGACGCTCGCCGGTGAGTGCGCCACGGTGAGCACGAACGGGACGCCCGCGACCTGGCAGGCGAGCGAGATCGAGGAACTGCCCGACGGGACGACCCGGTTCCGGGTCACCGGACCGGGGGTCGACCTGGTCACCTCGTGCGCGGTTCCGGGCAGCTACAACGTCGCCAACGTCGTGTTGGCGCTCGCGATGCTGCAGGAGAACTCGGTTCCCGCCTCCGTTGCGGCCCCGGCGATCGCGACCGCCACCGTGCCGGGACGGATGGAGCGTATCGACGCCGGGCAGGGCTTCCTCGCGATCGTCGACTACAGCCACAAGCCGGCCGCGGTGGACGGCGCGCTGCGGGCGCTGCGCCCGGTCACGGCCGGACGGCTGATCATCGTGCTCGGCTGCGGCGGCGACCGCGACCGCGGCAAGCGGCCGCACATGGGCGAGATCGCCGCGCGCGGCGCCGACCTGCTGATCGTGACCGACGACAACCCCCGTACCGAGGACCCCGCGGCGATCCGCGCCGCGATGCTCGCCGGGGCCGACGCCGTGCCCGCCGGCGAGCGCGGCGAGGTGCGCGAGGTCGGCGACCGCGCCGGGGCCGTCGCTGCCGCCGTGGCAGCCGCGCGAACGGGGGACACCGTGCTCGTCGCGGGCAAGGGCCACGAGACCGGCCAGGAGATCTCGGGCGTGGTGTACCCCTTCGACGACCGCGACGTGCTGCGCGCGGCGCTGGAGCGGCGATGATCCGGCTCACGCTCGGCGAGGTCGCCGCCGCGGTCGGCGGCACGCTGCACGACGCGGACCCCGCCACGGTCGTCACCGGCGGGGTCGAGTACGACTCGCGCAAGGTCGGCCCGGGCGCGCTGTTCCTCGCGGTGCCGGGCGAGCGGGTCGACGGCCACGACTTCGCCGGCAGAGCGGTCGCGCAGGGCGCGGTCGCGGTGCTGTGCACCCGTCCGGTCGCCGCGCCGCGCATCGAGGTCGCCGACGGCATCGCCGCGCTGACCGCGCTCGCCGCGGTGGTCGCGCGGCGGCTGACGGCAACCGTGATCGGCGTGACCGGCTCGTCCGGCAAGACCTCGACCAAGGATCTGATGGCGAGCGTGCTCGCCACGGCCGGCCCGACCGTCGCCGCCGTGGGCTCGGCCAACAACGAGCTCGGCCATCCCTACACGGTGCTGCGGGCCGACGAGTCGACCCGGTTCCTGGTGCTCGAGCTCGGCGCGCGGGGGATCGGGCACATCCGCCACCTGACCGGGATCGCGCCGCTGCGCATCGGCGCCGTGCTCAACGTGGGGACGGCGCACCTGGGCGAGTTCGGCAGCCGCGAGGCGATCGCCCGGGCCAAGGGTGAGCTGGTCGAGGCGCTGCCGCCGGACGGGGTGGCGGTGCTCAACGCCGACGACCCGCTGGTCTCGGCGATGGCCTCGCGCACCCGGGCGCGCATCGTCACCTTCGGCACCGCCGGTCACGCCGACGTGCGGGCCGAGGAGGTGCTGCTGGACGACCTGGGCCGGCCGGGCTTCACGCTCCACGCCGACGGCGTGAACGCAGCCGTGCAGCTGCAGCTGGTCGGCGCCCATCACGTCTCGAACGCGCTCGCCGCGGCCGCCGTCGCGCTGGCGGTGGGCCTGGACGTCCCGGCGGTGGCCGCCGCCCTCGGCGCGGCCCGGGCGGCCTCGCGCTGGCGCATGGAGGTGACCGAACGCCCCGACGGCGTGGTCGTCATCAACGACGCCTACAACGCCAATCCCGAGTCGATGCGCGCCGCTCTCGACGCGCTGGCCACGATTGCCGGGCGGCGCAACGCCCGGGCCTTGGCCGTCCTCGGCCAGATGGCCGAGCTCGGTGTCGACGAACGGGCCGAGCACGTGGCGCTCGGCCGACTGGCCGCCCGCGCCCCGGTAGCACGCGTGGTCGCCGTCGGGGAGGCAGCCCGGCCGATCCTCGACGGCACCGCTCTGGAAGGCTCGTGGGACGGCGAGGCAGGCTGGGTGCCGGATGCCGAGGCCGCGACCGAGGTCCTGCGCGACGAACTGCGTCCCGGTGACGTCGTCCTGGTCAAGGCGTCGCGTGCAGCCGGTCTGGAACTCGTCGCTGAGGCCGTTGCCGAGGATGGAGCCGACCACCCGAGCGGCGAGGCGAGTGAAGGAGGCAGCGCGTGGGCGTCAAGACAATCCTGATCGCCGCCGTCGTCGGCCTGGTCACCTCGATCCTGGTCACCCCGCTCGTGGTCGCCTACTTCCGGCGCCGCGGGTTCGGCCAGGAGATCCGCATGGACGGCCCGCAGAGCCACCTGATCAAGCGCGGCACCCCGACCATGGGCGGTGTCGCGATCATCGGCTCGACCGTGGCCGGTTACGCCGCGGCGCACCTCTCGATCGCGATCAACGGCGGGGGCGGGCCGAACGCGTCCGGGATGCTGCTGCTCTACCTGATGGTCGGGCTGGGCCTGGTCGGCTTCCTCGACGACTTCATCAAGATCCGCAACCAGCGCAGCCTCGGGCTGCGGGCCCGGGCCAAGTTCCTCGGTCAGCTGGTGGTCGGCGTCTCCTTCGCCGTCCTCGCCCTGCAGTTCCGCAACAACCTGGGCCTCACGCCCGCCTCGACGCACCTGTCCTACGTCCGCGACATCGGTGAGATCGGGCTGGGTTCGGCCGGGTTCGTGCTGATCGCCTACCTGATCGTGACCGCGACCTCGAACGCGGTCAACCTCACCGACGGCCTGGACGGGCTCGCCGCAGGCGCCTCGGCGATGGTGTTCGGCGCGTTCACCGTCATCGCGCTGCTGCAGTTCCGCAACCCGTGTGGCACCAACCCGATCGGCGGCTGCTACCACGTGCGCGATCCGCTGGACCTCGCGCTCGTCGCGGCGGCGGCGATGGCGGCCTGCTTCGGGTTCTTGTGGTGGAACGCCTCGCCGGCGCAGATCTTCATGGGTGACACCGGCGCGATGGCCCTCGGCGGGCTGATGGCCGGCCTGGCGATCCTGACCCGTACCGAGTTGCTGCTGGTGGTGCTGGGCGGGCTGTTCGCCACCGTCACGCTCGCCTCGGTGATGCAGTACACCTGGTTCAAGTTCACCCGAATACGCACCGGCACCGGACGCCGCATCTTCCGGATGGCCCCGCTGCACCACCACTTCGAGCTCGGCGGCTGGCAGGAAGTGACGATCATCGTCCGGTTCTGGATCCTCGCCGGTCTTGCCGTCGCCTTCGGCATCGGTCTGTTCTACGCCGACTTCATCGGCAATGGCTGAGCCCCGACCCCAGCTGTCGGGCGCCCGCGCGCTGGTGTGCGGGGTGGGGGTCGCCGGGACGTCGGCCGCGCGGGCGCTGCTCGCCGAGGGGGCCGCGGTGCTGCTCACCGCCACCACCGAAGGTCCGACCGTCGCCGACCTGGTCGCGCAGGGCGCCGACTGGCTGGGTCCGGTGTCCGAGCTGCCCGACGTCGACCTCGTGGTCGCCTCACCCGGGCTGCGGCCCACCGACCCGCTGCTGATGACCGCGCAGGTGCGCGGGGTGCCGGTGTGGGGCGAGGTGGAACTCGCCTGGCGGCTGCGCCGCCCGGACGCCGCGCCGTGGCTCGCGGTCACGGGCACGAACGGCAAGACCACGACCGTCCACATGTTGGAGGCGATGCTGCGCGCGGCAGGATTGTCCGCCCTCGCCGTCGGCAATGTCGGCGAGCCGATCATCGACGCGGTGCTCGCGCCCGAGCCCTACCAGGTGCTCGCCGTGGAGCTGTCCAGCCAGCAGCTGCACTTCGCACCGTCGATCCGCCCGGCCGCGGGAGCACTCTTGAACCTGGCCCCGGACCACCTCGACTGGCACGGCTCGTTCGAGGACTACGCGAGCGCCAAGGCCGGCGTCTGGTTCGGCGCGGTCGCGATCGGCAACGCCGACGACCCGCTGGTGTGCAGCCTGCTCGAGACCGCCCCCGGCGAGCGGGCGTCGTTCACCCTCGGCGAGCCGGCGGACGGGCAGCTCGGGGTGGCGTCGGGGCAACTCGTCTCCCGCGCGTTCGGCGACCGCGACCTGGAGCTGGCAGCGGTCGAGGACGTCCGCCCGGCCGGCGCACACAATGTCGCCAACGCCCTGGCCGCCGCGGCGCTCGCCCGGGCCGTCGCCGTGCCTGCCGAGGCGATCGCCGCCGGGCTCGCCGCGTTCGTCCCCGATCCGCACCGCAACCAGCCCGTGACCGAGCGCGGCGGGGTGCGTTGGGTCGACGACAGCAAGGCCACCAACGCGCACGCGGCACGTGGCTCGCTGCTGGGATACGAGCGGGTCGTGTGGGTCGCGGGCGGCCAGCTCAAGGGCGCTTCCGTGGACGAGTTGGTGGCCGAGGCGGCGCCACGACTGGCCGGCGCGGTGCTGCTCGGCGCCGACCGGCACCAGGTCGCCGACGCACTGCGACGACACGCGCCGGATGTACCCGTGATCATGGTCGACAGCCACGACGATGGAGCCATGCTGGAGGTCGTCCGTGCCGCAGCCCGGCTCGCGCGCCCGGGCGACACCGTGCTGCTCGCACCCGCCGCGGCGTCCTATGACATGTTCGCCAACTACGGTGCCCGCGGGCAGGCCTTCGCCGACGCCATCGAGGCGCTGTGATCGAACTCGTCGAACGCGCCCGGCAGAAGCTGTTGCCGCCGGCGGAGGACGGTCGGCGCTTCCTGGACCGGCCGTACGCCTCGCTGCAACTGCTGCTGCTCGCGGCCGTCGGACTGCTCGGCTTCGGCATCCTGATGGCCGTCTCGACGACGATCGCCGCCTCGCACGCGGCCGACGGTGGTTCGACCAGCTCGATCTGGACGCAGGTCATCAAGGAAGCCGAGTTCATCGCGATCGGGCTGCCGCTGTTCTGGTTCGCGATGCGCCTGTCGCCGCGTGCCTACCGGGCGCTGGCCTACCCGATCCTGATCATCGGCATCGTCGCGCTGCTCGCGGTGCTCATCCCCGGAATCGGCGTCGAGGCCGACGGCGCCCGCCGGTGGATCGATCTCGGCCCGATGCAGCTGCAGCCGTCCGAGATCGCCAAGGTCGGGATGCTCTTGTGGGGCGGCGACCTGCTCGCCCGCAAGCAGCAGCTCGGCACCCTGCGCCGCGCCCGGCACCTGTTCCTGCCGCTCATGCCCGGCTTCGTGTTCGTGATCGCGCTGATCATGCTCGAACCCGACCTCGGCACCACGTTGTGCTACCTGCTGATCCTGCTCGGCCTGCTGTGGATGATCGGCATGCCGATGCGGTACTTCGCGTTGGTGGTCGGTGTGATCGCCGCGGGTGTCACGGCCCTCGCCGTAGCCGAGCCGTACCGGCTGCAGCGGCTGACCTCGTTCGCCCACCCGTTCGCGGACGCGCAGGGTTCCGGCTTCCACACCGTCGAAAGCCTGTACGCGCTCGGTTCCGGCGGGATCTTCGGCGTCGGCATCGGTGACGGGACGTCGAAGTACTGGGTGCCCAACGCCAACTCCGACTACGTGTTCGCGATCATCGGCGAGGAACTCGGGCTGCTCGGCGCTGTCGTGGTGCTCGCGCTGTTCGCGCTGTTCGCCTACACCGGCATGCGGATCGCGCGCCGCAGCGCGGATCCGTTCGCCCGGCTGATCGCCGGCGCGGCCACGATCTGGCTGTGCGGCCAGGCCGTCATCAACATCGGTTACGTCACCGCGCTGCTGCCTGTCACGGGCATCCCGCTGCCGTTCATCTCGACCGGCGGCACCTCGCTGCTCGCGTCGTTCTTCGTCCTCGGCATGCTGGTGTCGTTCGCCCGGCACGAGGCGCCGGCGGTCACCGCCGCGCGCCGCGACGAGCGGCTCGGCCGGCGCTCGCGCTGGCAACGGTGGCTGCGCGTGCCGGTGCCGAGGCCGTACCAGCCTCCCAAACGACGCCCGGCATCCGCGGGCGCTGCGCCGCGCAGGCCTGCGTCGGCGCGCACCTCCGCGCCGCGCCCACGCCAGCGGCCGGCCACCGTCGCGCGGCAGCCACGTTCACAAGCCCGCGGGCGGGCCTCATGACCGCTCGCATCGTCGTCGCGGGCGGGCATTCGGCCGGGCACATCGAGCCGGCGATGAACTTCGCGGACGCGGTGCGCCGGCTCGACCCGTCCGCCGAGATCACCGCGCTGGGCACGGTGCGCGGGCTGGACACCACCTTGATCCCGGCGCGCGGCTACCCGCTCGAACTCATCCCGCCGGTCCCGCTGCCGCGCAAGCCCAACAAGGCGTTCTTCGCCGTGCCGGCGCGGTTGCGACGCTCGGTGCAGGCGGCCGGCCGGGTGCTCGACAGCACCGGCGCCCAGGCCGTCGTCGGGTTCGGCGGCTACGTCGCGATGCCTGCCTACGTCGCGGCGCGGCGGCGCCGGTTGCCGATCGTGATCCACGAGGCGAACGCCCGTCCCGGCGTGGCCAACCGGGTGGCGGCCCGCCTGACCGGCCACGTCTTCACCGCCTCGCCCGCGGTGCACCTGAGGCACGGGGTGCCGATCGGCATTCCGCTGCGTCCGGCGATCGCCACCCTCGACCGGGCGGCGCTGCGAGCCGAGGCGCGCAGCCGTTTCGGCCTCGACCAGGACGGCCCGGTGCTGATGGTGACCGGCGGCTCGCAGGGCGCCCGCGCGATCAACGAGGCGGTCGCGGCGGCGGCGCCGCAGCTGCGGGCCGCCGGCGTCCAGGTACTGCACATCGCGGGGCCGAACAACGAGGTCGAGGTCGCCGCCGGCACCCCGCCCTACGTCGTGCTGCCCTACGTCGACTCGATGAACTACGCCTACGCGGCCGCGGATTTCGTCATCTGCCGGTCCGGTGCGATGACCTGTGCCGAGCTGACCGCCGTCGGCCTTCCCGCGGCGTACGTACCCTTGCCCTTACGCGGCGGCGAACAACGCACCAACGCCGAACCGATCGTCGCCGCCGGTGGTGGAGTGATGGTCGACAACGTGGATCTGACGCCGCAGTGGATCGTGCGCGAGGTGATCCCGCGCCTGACCGATCCGCAGCGGCTGCACGCGATGGCAGCGGCCGCGTCCTCCTCCGGTGCCCGCGACGCCGACGTGGTGCTCGCCCGGGCGGTGCTCGACATGATCAAGGACGGCCCCCGATGACCGCACCCACCTCCGACCACGCGACCGACCGGCCCGAGGGCTGGGAGGCCCCCGGCGCCGCGCTGGTGCGCAGTGCCGCCACCGACGTCGTCCCGCCGCTCGCCGACCTCGGCCGGGTGCACATCATGGGTATCGCCGGATCGGGCATGAGCGGCCTCGCGCGCATCCTGCTCGAGCGCGGCGTCGAGGTGAGCGGTTGCGAGGCCCGCGATTCCCTCGGGGTCGCCGCGCTGCGCGCGCTCGGTGCGACCGTGCACATCGGCCACGCGGTCGAGCACCTCGACGAGAGCGACTCGTTCGTCTACACCACCGCGATCAACCCGAAGCACTTCGAGTTCGAGGCGGCGCGGGCGAGCGGGAAGCCGGTGCTGCGCCGCGCGGTGGCGCTCGCGGCGGCGCTCGAGGACCGCCGGGTGGTGGCGATCTCGGGAACCCACGGCAAGACGTCCACGACCTCGCTGCTGACCGTCGGCGCGCAGGCCTGCGGGGTGGACCCGTCCTTCGCGATCGGCGGGAACCTCTACGAGACCGGTAAGAACGCTCACCTGGGGACGGGCGAGCTGGCTGTCGTCGAGGCCGACGAGAGCGACGGTTCGTTCCTGCTCGCGCGCCCGGCGGCGGCGATCGTCACGAACGTCGAGGCCGACCATCTCGAGAATCACGGTGACCTCGAGGGGATCTTCCGCGCCTTCGAGCTGTTCGTCGATCGCATCGACCACAACGGACTGCTGCTGTGCTGCGCCGACGACCCGGGAGCGGCGCGGGTCGCCGCGTACGCGCGGGAGACCGGCCGGCGGGTGCGCACGTACGGCACGGACACCGACGCGGACATTGTCGTGAGCGCGATCCTTCCCGGCCAGGACGGTGTCGAGTTCGACGTCACCGGCATCGGCGACCGGCCGCGGCACGTGCGGGTGGGCGCGCTCATCGGCAAGCACATGGCGCTGAACGCGACCGCCGCGCTCGCGATGGCCGCCGAGCTCGATCTCGACGTGGACACCGTGCTCGGCTCGTGGGGCTCCTTCCGTGGCGTCCACCGGCGCTTCGAGTCGCACGGCGTCGGCGGGGGAGTGCGGGTGTTCGACGACTACGCCCACCACCCGACCGAGATCGCGGCCTCGCTCGAAGCGGCGAAGGCGGCGACCGGCGTCGGACGGTTGATCGCGGTGTTCCAGCCCGGCACCTACAGCCGCACGCAGACCTTCGCACGCGAGTTCGCCGACGCGATGGCGCTGGCCGACATCGCGGTGGTGATGGACATCTTCCCGGCCCGCGAGGAGCCGATCCCGGGCGTGACCGGCGCGACGATCGCCGATCTGATCCCACTGCCGCACGAGCGCGTGATCTACGAGTCGCATTACGACGCGGTGCCCGACCGGGTCGCCGAGGTCGCCCGTCCCGGCGATCTGGTGATCACGATGGGGATCGGCAACGTCTACCTGCTCTGCGACGTCATCCGCGAGACCTGCGAGCGGCGCGCGACGGCGGCGCCGGCATGACTGCGACGCTCGACCGCGACGACGAGGACGTTGCCCGGCGCAGCGGGGTCGCGCACCGCAAGCTGATCCTCGGCGGGTCCGCGGTCGTGGTGGTCGCGGCCATCGCGGTGTGGCTGCTCGCGTTCAGCTCGGTGTTCGGCGTCTCCACCGTTGCGGTGCGCGGCGTGCACCGGCTGTCGGCCGGCCAGATCCGGGCCGCCGCGGAGATCTCCTCGGGCACCCCGCTGGTGCGGCTGGACACCGAGTCGGTCCGGGCGCGCGTCGAGGCGTTGCCGGATGTCGCGTCCGCGACGGTGTCGACCTCGTTCCCCTCGACCGTGACGATCGAGGTCACCGAACGGGTCGGGCTGGGCGTCGTCCGCGCCGCGACCGGCGGTTTCATGCTCGTCGACCGCACGGGCGACCAGTTCCGGCACGTCCCGCAACGCCCCAAGCACCTGCCGCTGCTCGTCGTCCCGGACGGCACCGACGCGCGCACGACCGGTGGCGCCGCCGCGATCGTGGCGGCGGACCTGCCCGCGAAGGTGCGCGCGCACGTCGCCTCGATCCAGGCGCTGGACCCGACCGCGATCACGCTGCTGATGCACAACGGCCGCGTGGTGCGCTGGGGCGGTCCCGAGCGCAGCGCCGACAAGGCCCGGATCCTCCCTGCCCTGCTGCGCCAGCAGGGCTCTCTGATCGACGTCACCGACCCCGACCAGCCCTATCTGCGCCCGTAGCCGCCTGGACACCTAGGCGAACTATGCCTAGAGTTTCTAGGCATGGCCAACAATCAGGTGAAGGGCAGCCTCGAGCTGCTGCTGATGGGCGTGCTGCGGGACGGCCCGGCCCACGGCTACGCGATCATCGCGGCGCTGCGTGAGCGCAGCGGTGGGGAGTTCGAGCTGGCCGAGGGCACGATTTACCCGGCCCTGCACCGGCTGGAGGAGTCCGGCGCGATCACGAGCTCGCTCGAGGTGGTGGGCGGCCGGCGCCGCCGGACGTACGCGTTGACCCCGCCGGGTCGGCGGGCCTTCGTCGCGCAGCGCACGGAATGGTTCGGCTTCGTCCGCTCGGTCGCCGCGGTGGTGGGGACATGAGCCAGGAGCCCGTGGAATCGTATTTGGACGAGCTGTACGCGCGGTTGCGGACCGATCCGCGCTCGGCGCGGCGGCTGCTGGACGAGGCGGCCGACCATCTGCACGCGGCCACGGCGGACTACCAGGCGGCCGGCCTGGACCGGGTGAGCGCGGAGCGCGCCGCGGTCGAGCGGTTCGGCCCGAGTGAGCCGCTGGTCCGCGCCGACCGGACGTTCGGCCGGCTGCTGCTCGACACCGCGTTCGGTTGTGCGCTGCTGGGAGGGATCGGCCTCGTCGCCGTCGGTGTGAGCGGGGTGCTCGCCGGGTTGATGTCAGCGCTGTTCGGGACGCGGTTCGTCGGTGGGGGCCTGGCGGGTTCGATCTTCGGCGGGCCGCCGCGATCGGTCGCCGTGGACGCCGGGGACGCCGTGGCGCTGCGCGCGCTCGCCGGTCTCGTCGGCGTGCTGGTGCTTGCTGCCGTGTGGTTGGCGCGGCGCCGCGGTGTGCGGATGCGCGTGCTGCCGGTGAGCTACGTCGACACCACCGGGCTGGTGGCCTTCGCCGCTGCGACACTCGCGCTCGGTGCGCTGAGCATCGACCAGGTGGTGCAGCACGCGGGGCACGGCACCGGCTTCTTCCTGTCCGGCGCGCTCGTTTCCCTCGCCGGCGCAACGGTTTTCGGCGTCCGCGCCGTGCGCGGCGTGCTCGCCTGAGCCACACCGCGCAGGCCCGGGAAAGCACCCGGATCGGTCGTGCCCGGCCGTCGACGGGCGAGGGAAAATCCGTTTCGGCGTGTCGTCGGCGTGCCTGCCGCGAATCCCCTCCGGATGCCTCTAACTTCAGCTGCATCATCACAGGTTGACATAACGTTAACGGTCTACTTGAGGGTGAGAGTTCAGCCGAACAGCACGGCGCCATCGCAGAGCAAGGGGAGTCACCCATGACAGCACCGCACAACTACCTCGCGGTCATCAAGGTCGTCGGTGTCGGCGGCGGCGGCGTCAATGCCGTGAACCGCATGATCGAGGTCGGCCTCAAGGGCGTCGAGTTCATCGCCGTCAACACCGACGCACAGGCGCTGCTGATGAGCGACGCCGACGTCAAGCTCGACGTCGGCCGCGAGCTCACCCGCGGCCTCGGCGCCGGCGCCCAGCCCGAGGTCGGCCGCAAGGCCGCCGAGGACCACCGCGACGAGATCGAAGAGGTGCTCAAGGGCGCCGACATGGTCTTCGTGACCGCCGGCGAGGGCGGCGGCACCGGCACCGGCGGCGCGCCGGTCATCGCGAGCATCGCCCGCAAGCTCGGCGCGCTGACCATCGGCGTGGTCACTCGTCCGTTCAGTTTCGAGGGCAAGAAGCGGGCCAGTCAGGCCGAGGAGGGCATCGACGCGCTGCGCCAGGAGTGCGACACCCTCATCGTCATCCCCAACGACCGGCTGCTGCAGATCTCCGAGCGCAACGTGAGCGTGATGGACGCCTTCCGCAGCGCCGACCAGGTGCTGCTGTCCGGTGTCCAGGGCATCACCGACCTGATCACCACGCCCGGCCTGATCAACCTCGACTTCGCCGACGTCAAGAGCGTCATGAGCGGCGCCGGATCGGCGCTGATGGGCATCGGTTCGGCGCGCGGTGACAACCGGGCGCGCCAGGCCGCCGAGATCGCGATCGCCAGCCCGCTGCTCGAGGCGAGCATGGACGGCGCGCACGGCGTGCTGCTCTCGATCTACGGCGGCTCCGACCTCGGCCTGTTCGAGATCAACGAGGCCGCTTCGCTGGTGGCCGAGGCGGCGCACCCCGAGGCGAACATCATCTTCGGTGCGGTCATCGACGACACCCTCGGCGACGAGGTCAAGGTGACCGTCATCGCGGCGGGCTTCGACAGCGGCCAGCTGCCCTACAAGAAGGTCGACATCCGCCGTGAGCCGGCCGCCGGCGCACGGCAGGCGCCGCCGGCCGCCCCGGCGCAGCAGTACCGCCCCGCCGAGACCGCGCCGAGCTACGCCCGGGAGGAGCGCCCGACGCCGCCCCCGGCCCACGCGACGCGTACCCCGGTCGGCCTGGACGACGACCTCGACGTCCCGGACTTCCTGAAGTCCTGACCACTGGCCCGACGCTCATCCGAGATCAACCCGTGCACGCCGACGCCCGGGCGGCCGAACTCGCCACGTCGCTCGGGGCGCTCCGATCCCGGATCGCGGACGCCTGCGCGGCGGTCGGCCGCGACCCGCACTCGGTGGCCTTGATCGCGGTCACCAAGACCTACCCGGCCAGTGATGTCGCTGCGCTCGCGCGGCTCGGGGTGCGCGACGTCGGCGAGAGCAAGGACCAGGAGGCGCGCGCCAAGGTCGACGAGCTCGCCGACCTGCCGGACCCGGTGCGCTGGCACCTGGTCGGCCGGCTGCAGACGAACAAGGCGCGAAGTGTCGCCGGCTACGCCTTCGCCGTGCACTCGGTCGACCGTCTCAAACTCGCCCGCGCGCTCGCCGACGCCGTGGCGCGCGAGCAGGGTCGTGCCCCGCTCGAGGTCTTCGTCCAGGTCAGCCTGGACGGCGACCCTGAGCGCGGGGGGGTGCTCGAGGCCGACCTGGAGGCTCTCGTTGACCTGGTCGCAGACCGTCCCGAGCTGCAGCTTCGCGGGCTCATGGCGGTGGCGCCGATGGCGGCCGACCCGAACGAGGCCTTCGCCCGGCTGGCCGAGCTCGCCGAGGGCGTCCGGCGCGATCACCCCGGCGCGCAGTCGATCTCTGCCGGGATGAGCAACGACCTCGAAGCGGCGATCGCGAACGGCGCGACACACGTGCGTGTCGGTACGGCGTTGCTCGGCCGTCGCGCCACAAACTTCGGATAGCGTCCACAGCGACGTCAGTTGATTAACAGGAGGATCCCGATGCCCGGAGCGATGCACCGGATGGGCGTGTACCTCGGTCTTGTCGAGGACGACGAGTTCGCCGAGGGTGAGGGCTGGGACGAGCCTCGCGAGACGCACACCGAGCGCGCCCCCGCGCGCCGCGAGAGCTATGCCGACGCCCGTTACACGCGCGCCACCAAGCACGAGGCCGCCCCGCAGCGCGGAGCGGTCGAGACGATCTCTCGGGAGCACGATGTGAACGGGTACGCAGATCACTACGCCGAGCCCTATGCCGACCACCAGGCGGCCTCCGGGTACCAGATCACCGCGCTGCACCCGCGTACCTACAACGAGGCGCGCACCATCGGCGAGGCGTTTCGCGCCAACACCCCGGTGATCATGAACCTGTCCGAGATGGACGACGCGGACGCCAAGCGTCTGGTCGATTTCGCGGCCGGCCTGACCTTCGGGCTGCACGGGCGTATCGAGCGGGTCACGGCCAAGGTGTTCCTGCTCAGCCCGCACAACGTCACCGTCACCGCGCAGGACAAGGCCAAGATCGAGAACGGCTTCTTCAACCAGTCCTGACCGGCCCGGGACACCGGGCCCACGACGACCTGGCACCATTGGCGGTGTCAGGTCGTTGGCTGTTCAGGAGCCGGACACCGACCGGCGACCCTTACGAACGACACATCGGAGGTGCGGCGAGTGGGTACGTTCTTCGCCGCCGTCGAGTACGTGCTCTACCTGTACATCGTGGTCATCTGGGCCCGGGTGGTCGTCGAGATCACCCGGCAGTTCGCCCGGTCGTGGCGCCCTGTCGGGGTGGCCGCGATCAGCCTCGAACTGGTCTACGTGGCCACCGATCCGCCGATCAAATTGCTGCGCCGTCTGGTGCCGCCGCTGCAGATCGGCGGCGTCAGCCTGGACCTGTCGATCCTGATCCTGCTGCTGGCGATCCTGGGCCTGCGCTGGGCGCTGTCGTCCTACGCCGTGTGACGTGGCAGGATGCGTAGAGATCGAGCCATAACCGTCAAGAACAGATTGACCATGCCATCGCGCCGGGATGACCGCCGCGCGTCGAGCACCGAGGTGACCGAATGCCGCTGACCCCTGCAGAAGTCCACAACGTCGCGTTCAAGAAGCCGCCCATCGGCAAACGCGGCTACGACGAAGAAGAGGTCGATGCCTTCCTCGACATCGTCGAGGTGGAGCTCGCTCGGCTCATCGAGGAGAACAACGACCTACGGGCCCGCGCCAACGGCTCGGCCCCGCCGCAGCAGCAAGGCGCGCCGGTCGACGACGGCCGGATCCAGCACGCCGAGGCGCAGCTGGAGAAGGCCCACGCCGAGCTGAACTCCGCGCACGAGGACAACCAGCGCATGCAGTCTCAGATCGGTGAGCTCGAGCGTGCGCTGTCCTCGGGCAACGACGGCGCGCAGCAGCAGGTGGTGCACCTGCAGCAGCAGCTCGCCGAGACCGAGCAGCAGCTGTCGGCCTCGCGCCAGCAGCTCGAGGCGGCCCAGCAGGCCCTGGCCGACGCCCAGACGGCCGCTGCCAGCTCCGCCGCGGCGCCGCAGGAGTCCGGCACCCCGAACGCCGACCACCACCTGCAGGCGGTGCAGATGCTGGCGCTCGCGCAGCAGACGGCCGACCAGCACCTGGCGCAGTCCAAGGCAGAGGCCGAGCGGCTGCTCGCCGAGGCCCAGCGCAACCACGAGGAGACGGTCGGGGCCGCGCAGGAGCAGGCGCACCGGCACGTGTCCGAGGCCGAGAGCCGGGCCAAGCAGCTGGACGAGGAGAGCACCGCGCGCGCCGACCGCACCGTCAAGGACGCCGAGCAGCGCGCCGCCACGATCACGGCCCAGTTCGAGCAGCGCAAGGCCGCGCTCGAGCGCCGGGTCGAGGAACTGCGCACCTTCGAGCGCGAGTACCGCACCCGGCTCAAGAGCTACCTGGAGTCGCAGCTGCGCGACCTGGACGCGTCCGGCAACGCCGAGCCCGCCCAGAACGAGGAGATGGCCGACGCCCAGAACTGAGGCGCGGCCGGGCCGGCTGGGTAGGACCCGTCCATGGTGTTGATCGGACTGCTGGTCGTTGCCCTGGCCTGCTTGGTGATCGGGCTGGTCACGGCCGGCTCGCTGTGGCTGGTCGGCTCACTGGTCGCGAGCGTGCTCGCGGGCTACCTGCTCTGGAAGCAGCGCGAACAGCTCGCGGCCAGGGCGGGCGTCCACAAGGATCAGGCGGCGCCCAGGACCTCGTCGCCGGCCGCCACCCGGGCGGACCCGCCGCAGCCACCTGACACCCAGCAGCAGGTCTGGGTGGTGGACACCCAGCCGCAGTTCCACGCCAAGGACTGCGCGGCCACTCAGAACCTCGACGCCGAGGCCGTCTCGCTGGCCCAGGCGGTCGGGGACGGCTTCACCGAGTGCACCGTGTGCAAGCCGACCCCGTCAGCGAGCCTGACGCAGCAGGTGTGGGTCGTCGACGGGCGTCCCGACTATCACGGCTCCGAGTGCCGGAGCCTGAAGATCGCGGCCTCGCAGCAGGGCCGCGACCCCGAGCAGATCCCGCGCGGGCAGGCCGTCGACGACGGTTTCTCGGCGTGCCCCGACTGCCGCCCGGACGGTCCGGCCGCCGCGGCTGCCCCTCCGCAGCAGCAGGCGCGGCCCGCGGCCCCGAAGACCGTCTGGGTGGTGGACGGCCGGCCGCGCTACCACCTGTCCGACTGCATGATCATCAAGGATCAGCAGGCCGAGGAGATCGCGTTCGAGCAGGCCACCGGGGACGGCTTCATGGCCTGCGCGATGTGCGAACCCAGCGCCGCCCGCGTCTGACCCCTCTCACGGGGTTCGGCGGATCCAGAGGTGCAGGCCGAGGTCTTCATCGCCTGCGCGGTGCCAGTCGTCGCCGGCCGGCTCGCCCTCGGTCACCGAGGTCGCGAGCACCTCGTCGGCCAGCTGGTCGGTGTGCGTGCGGATCGCCTCGCCGGGCGCCGGGGCCCCGCCCACCATCCAGTGCAGCTCGATGCGGTCGGTGACCTCGAAGCCGGCGTTCTTGCGGGCGTCCTGCACCAGCCGGACGATGTCACGTAGCAGGCCGAGCAGCCGCAGCTCGTGCGTCAGCTCGAGATCCAGGGCGACGGTGTCCGCCCCGCCGGCGCCCACGGCCCAGCCCGAGCGCGGCGTCTCGCTGATCGTCACCATGTCGCCCGCGACCGGCAGGGTCTCGCCGTCGATCTCGACGGTCATCGTGCCGGTGCGGTAGCGCCAGACGAACGCGTCGACGTCGGCCGCCGCGGCTGCGTTGATCGTTGTGGCGACCGCCTGGGTGCGCTTGCCGAAGACCTTGCCCAGCTCGCGGAAGTTCGGCTTGACCGTCAGCTCGACCAGCTCGCCGGTGTCGGCCAGGCGCGCCAGCTCGACCACGTTGAGTTCCTCGCGGACCTCCTCACGCAGCGACTCGGGCAGCGTGGCCCATCCGGGTGCGGACACCAGCGCCTGCGCCAGCGGCTGCCGGGTCTTGATCTTGGCGTCGGCCCGGGCCGAGCGGCCCAGTTCGACCAGCCGCCGCACCAGGGCGACCTGCTCGCCGAGCGCCTCGTCGACCGCCTCCGGGTCGGTGGTCGGCCACTGCGACAGGTGCACCGAGTCGCCCGCCGGCTCACCGGTGGTCGCGAACAGCGCCGACCACACCTTCTCGGTGACGAACGGCACGAACGGCGCGAGCAGCCGGGTGAGCAGGTGCAGGCACTCGTGCAGGGTGGACAGCGCCGCCGGGTCACCGTCCCAGAACCGGCGCCGCGAGCGCCGCACGTACCAGTTGGACAGGTCGTCGATGAAGCCGGCGAGCGCGCGCCCGGCCCGCTGGGTGTCGAAGTCCTCCAGCGCGGCGTCGACCTCGCCGACCAGCCGGTGCGCCTCGGACAGCGCCCAGCGATCGAGCACGGTGGGTTCCCCGCTCATGCCGACCGTCCAGTTGTTGGCCCGGGCGTAGAGCGCCTGGAAGGAGGCCACCGACCAGTAGGTCCGGAGCACCTTGGACGCGATCTCGTCGAGCAGCTTGTGCCCGATGCGCCGCGGCGCCCACGGCGAGCCGCTGCACAGCATGAACCAGCGCAGCGCGTCGGCGCCGTGGCGATCCATCAACGGGACGGGCTCGAGGATGTTGCCCAGGTGCTTGCTCATCTTGCGGCCGTCGTCGGCCAGGATGTGGCCCAGGCACAACACCGTCCGGTACGAGCTGCGGTCCTCGACCAGGGTGCCGACCGCCATCAAGGAGTAGAACCAGCCGCGGGTCTGGTCGATCGCCTCGCAGATGAAATCCGCCGGGTACGCCGCGCCCGCCTGCGCCTGGTTGCGGTAGGGCGCGCCGAACTGGGCGAACGGCATCGACCCCGAGTCGAACCAGGCGTCGATCACCTGCGGCACCCGGCGGTAGGTGCCCTGCTCGCCGGGACGGGTGAAGGTGACGTCGTCGACGAAGGGACGATGCGGGTCGTCCAACGCGACGCCGGACAACTCCTCGAGCTCGGCCAGCGACCCGACGCAGATCACCCGGGACGGGTCGGCGTCGTTGCGCCACACCGGCAGCGGGGTGCCCCAGTAGCGGTCGCGCGAGAGCGCCCAGTCGATGTTGTTGTTCAACCAGTCGCCGTAACGGCCGTGCTTGATCGTCGCGGGGTACCAGTTGGTCGCCTCGTTCTCGGCGAGCAGCCGGTCCTTGATCGCGGTCGTGCGGACGTACCAGGACGGCAGCGCGAAGTACATCAGCGGCGTGTGGCAGCGCCAGCAGTGCGGGTAGCTGTGCGTGAAGGGGACGTGCCGGAACAGCAGCCCGCGCGCGCGCAGGTCGGCCACCAGGCGCTCGTCGGCGTCCTTGAAGAACTCGCCGCCCACCAGCCCGACATCGGCGGCGAAGTGCCCGTCCCGCTCGACCGGCACGACGACCGGCAGTCCGTACGCCTTGCACACCGCGAGGTCTTCGGCGCCGAATGCGGGGGACTGGTGCACCAGCCCGGTGCCGTCGTCGGTGGTGACGTAGTCGGCGAGGACGACGAAGTTGGCGTCCTCGAGGGGCACCAGCTCGAACGGACGCTGGTAGGCCCAGCGCTCCAGTTCGGTGCCGCGCAGCGTGGCGAGCACCTCGACGTCGTCGCCGAGCACCTTGGTCGCGAGCTGCTCGGCGATGACGACGGTCTGCTCGCCGGCGCGGGCGACCACGTAGTCGACGCCGGGGTTGACCGCGACGGCGGTGTTCGACACGAGCGTCCACGGCGTGGTCGTCCAGACCAGCAGGTCGGCCCGGCCCGCCCACGGACCGGACGTCAGCGGGAACCGGACGTACACCGAGGGGTCGGTGACGTCCTCGTAGCCCTGGGCCACCTCGTGGTCGGACAGCGTCGTGCCGCAACGCGGGCAGTACGGCGCGACCCGGAAGTCCTCGACCAGCAGGCCCTTGTCGAAGATCGTCTTGAGCGCCCACCAGACCGACTCGACGTATTCGGGACGCATCGTCCAGTACGCGTTCTCGTAGTCGGTCCAGTAGCCCATCCGCTCGCTCATCGCCTCGAAGGCGTCCACGTGGCGCTGGACGTTCTCGCGGCAGGCGGCGTTGAACTCGGCGATGCCGTAGGCCTCGATGTCGGGCTTGCCGGTGAAGCCGAGCTCCTTCTCCACGGCAAGCTCGACCGGCAGGCCGTGACAGTCCCAGCCGGCGATGCGGGGGACGTGGTAGCCCTTCATCGTCTTGAACCGGGGGAACACGTCCTTGAACACGCGGGCCTCGACGTGGTGGGTGCCCGGCATGCCGTTGGCGGTGGGCGGGCCCTCGTAGAAGGTCCAGGTCGGGCCGTGGGCGGTCTGCTCGAGGCTGCGCCGGAAGATGTCGTGCTCGGACCACCAGTCGATGACCTCGTGGTCGAGCTTGGCGAGATCGACGTGCGCGGGTAGCGGGTCGTACATGGTGCTCCTCGAGTGGATCTTCACCGATCGGTCCGTACTCGAGGGACGACCTCGCTCGCGCGCTGCCGCGGTACCACCCTCGTTGACGCCCGGGCAGGCGCCCACTTCGTTCAGGTTCCGGTTCTACTGGGGGCGTGCGCCCTGTTCTTCCGGTGCTCGGAGGTGATTTCGCGCGCCGGCCCGGCCACCGGGCTCGCACCGTCCCCGGCTCGCTCGTGGCCGAGAACCCGATGGCTACTCGTCCTCGTCGTCGCGGCACCTATGGTAGCCGTGCACAGGGAGGCCTTAAGGCGCGGATCCGGCCGATTTCGGCGCGGCTACTGGCATCGGCGCCACCGGGGCCCATATAGTGAGCCGCCTTTCGAACACATAATTGGATGCTGGGATTTCGGCATATGTTGCAGCGCACCTGCCTGGACGCGCACCGGTGCCGGTCGGACGGATGGGGTGGGTCGACGGCATGGCTGCGGTAGGACGGATCGGGCGTGCGCTGCGTCGCAGGGTCAGCGGATCGACGGCGACTGCTGCGCAGAAGGGCAGCGCGAAGCAGACGGCGGCCAAGGCTGCGAAGAAGGCCCCGAAGAAGGCTCCGAAGAAGGCTCCGACCAAGGCGGCGACCAAGGCGGCGAAGAAGGCTGCGCCGGCCAAGAAGGCCGTGACACAGGCCGCGCCGGCCAAGAAGGCCGTGCCGCAAGCCGCGCCGGCCAAGAAGGTCGCAAAGAAGGTCGCCGCGGCAAAGAAGGCCGTGAAGAGGGCTGCGCCGGCCAAGAAGGTCGCGAAGAAGGCGCCACAGGCCAAGAAGGTCGCCCCGGCCAAGAAGGTCGCCCCGGCCAAGAAGGTCGCGAAGAAGGCCGCACCCGCCAAGAAGGCGCCCGTCAAGAAGACCGCGCCCGCCAAGAAGACCGCGCCCGCCAAGAAGGTCGCGCCGGCGAAGACGACCGTCGCGAGCAAGAGTGCGGCCCGCACCGCCGCCGCGCCGGCGCCGACCTCCATCACGGTCCCGAAGGGCTCGGAATGGACCAAGGCCGAACTCGCCGCAGTCCGCCGGGAGCTCTCCGACCAGCTCGAGGAGATGCGCACCGCCTACGACACCTCGTTGCGCGATCTGACCGACCTGCAGCAGTCGAGCACCGACGGCGCCGGCGACGACCAGGCCGACGCCGGCAGCAAGACCTTCGAGCGCGAGCAGGAGCAGTCGATCGCGGCGAACCGGATGGATCTCATGGTGCAGATCCAGCGAGCCGTCGAGCGCATCGACGCGGGCACCTACGGCTACTGCGAAAGCTGCGGCAAGCCGATCCCCAAGGCACGCCTCAAGGCCTTCCCGATGGCCACCCTGGACGTCGCCTGCAAGCAACGCGAGGAACGCCGCTGATCTCCCGCCCGTCTGCTCGTCAGGCCGTACGCGAGAATGGTCCGGTGAGCCCCGCGGACGAGGTCGACCTCCCACCGAGCCCGCCCATCGACCGTCCCCGGCGGGTCGGGGTGTTCGTCGCGGTCGCGCTCGCCGCGCTCGCCCTGGACGTGGTTTCGAAGGTGCTCGTGGTCGCGCAACTGCACCCGGGGACGGCCACCCGCATCCTCGGCGGCGCGATCTACCTCGACATCGCGCGCAACTCCGGCGCCGCGTTCTCCCTCGGGACCGGCTTCACCGTCATCTTGTCCGTGGTCGCGCTGGCGGTGGTGGTCGTCATCGCGCGCACCGCGAGCCGGCTGCACTCGCGCGGCTGGGCCGTGGCGCTCGGGCTGATCCTGGGGGGCGCCGCCGGAAACCTCGCCGACCGCATCTTCCGCGCCCCCGGGGTGCTGCGCGGGCACGTCGTCGACTGGGTCAGCCTGTTCGGCCCATACGGCGAACACTGGCCGATCTTCAACCTCGCCGACTCCGCGATCGTGTGCGGCGCGGTGCTCGCCGCCGCGCTGAGCCTGTGCGGGATCGGCCTCGACGGGACCCGTGAGCGTGCCTGAATCCCGGCTGCTGCCCGTGCCCGACGGGCTCGACGGCCTGCGCCTGGACGTCGCCATCTCGCGGTTACTGGGCTTCTCACGCACCGCCGCGGCCGACCTGATCGACGCCGGGCACGTCACCGTCGACGGCAGGGCGGTGGCGCGCAGCACCAAGGTGCACGGCGGCGCACTGCTCGAGGTGAGCGTCCCCGAGCCTGAAGCCGCGCCGCTGGAGGCGGTGCCGGTCGACGGGCTGATCGTGCTGCACGACGACGCCGACCTGCTGGTCGTCGACAAGCCGGTGGGCGTCGCGGCGCACCCGTCACCGGGGTGGACGGGGCCCACGGTCGTGCAGGGGCTCGCCGCCATGGGCTACCAGCTGGCCCGGGGCGGCGCGGCCGAGCGGCAGGGCATCGTGCACCGTCTCGACGCCGGGACGACCGGGGCGATGGTGGTCGCGAAGAGCGAGCGCGCCTACTCCGCGCTGAAGCGCGCGTTCAAGGCCCGCACCGTCGACAAGCGGTACGCCGCGCTCGTCCAGGGCCATCCCGACCCCACCAGCGGCACCATCGACGCGCCGATCGACCGGCACCCGTCCGCCGACTACAAGTTCGCCGTCGTGGCGGCCGGACGGCCGAGCGTGACCCACTACGAGACCGTGGAGGCCTTTCGCGCCGCCACGCTGCTCGACATCACGCTCGAGACGGGCCGCACCCATCAGATCCGGGTGCACATGGCCGCCGTGCGGCACCCCTGCGTGGGCGATCTCACCTACGGCGCCGATCCGACCCTGGCCCGCCGGCTGGGCCTGACGCGGCAGTGGCTGCACGCCCGCGAACTCGGCTTCGAACACCCCGGCACCGGCGAGTGGCTTGTCGTGGAGTCACCGTTCCCGGCCGATCTGCAGCGTGCCCTCGAAGTCCTCCGTGACGAATCCTGAGCGCCGGGTAGGACGCAGGGTATGGGTTCTGCCGGTCTGATCGTCGCGTCCAACCGAGGTCCGCTCACCGTCGTCGCGGTCGACGACGGCGACGACGCGATCCGCCGGGGCGGTGGCGGGTTGGTCAGCGGAATGCAGGCCGCCCTCTCGGCCGGCGGCGACGCCGTGTGGGTGTGCGCCGCGCTCAACGACCGCGAGCGCACCCTGGCCCGCCAGGCCACCGACGGACGGCTGTCGCAGGTCGAGCAGGTGGCCGAGGCGCTGCACGGCGACTTCGACGTGCACATGCTGCCGATCGATGCGCAGACCTTCCGCACCGCCTACAACGGCATCGCGAACTCGACGCTGTGGTTCGTGCTGCACCAGCTGTTCGACCTGCCCACCCAGCCGGTGTTCGACGCGGGCTGGCGGCGCCAGTGGGCGGCCTACGTCCGCTATAACCAGGCGTTCGCCGACGCGATCGTCGCCGACGCCGCCGACGGCGCGACGGTCATGGTGCAGGACTATCACCTGTTCCTGCTGCCGCGGATGCTGCGCCGGGCCCGTCCCGACCTGCGCATCGGCTTCTTCACCCACACCCCGTGGGTACCGCCGGACTACTTCACCACCCTGCCCGACGACATCGGCTGGGAGATCGTCGACGGCATCCTCGGCGCCGACGTCATCGGCTTCCACACCCAGCGGTGGGCCGACCTGTTCGCGCACACCGCACGGGCGGTGTGCGGCGTGGAGGCCGACGGGGTGCAGGTCTTCCCACTCGGCACCGACCCCGACGAGATGCAGCGCCTGGGCGGCCGCCGCTCGGTCGACAGCGCGCTGCGCGTGCTGAACGGCATCGTCGGCGACCGGTTGGTGATCGGACGGGTCGACCGCACCGAACTGTCCAAGAACGTCTACCGCGGGCTGCTGAGCTACCGCGAGCTGCTGCGCCGCCACCCGGAATGGCGTGGCCGCGTCGTGCACTGCGTGTACGAGAACCCGTCGCGCGAGGATCTGCCGGCCTACCGCGAGTACGCGGCGTCGCTGGAGCGGCTGGCCACCGACATCGACGACGAGTTCAGCACCGACGACTGGACCTCGATCGTGTTCGAGATCCAGGACGACTACCCGTCCGCGTTGGCCGCGCTGCGCCGCAGTGACGTGGTGTTCGTGAACTCGGTGCGCGACGGCATGAACCTGGTGGTGCTCGAGGGCCTGGTGCTGTCCGACCGCGATCCGGCCGTGGTGATCTCGCGCGAGATGGGGGCGGCCGACGTGCTCGGCGACGACGCGATCGTCGTCAATCCCTTCGACGTGACCGCCGGTGCCGAGGCGCTGCACGCCGCGCTGTTGCTCGACCAGGACGAGCGGGCGCGGCGGGTCGAGCGCATGCGCGCGGCCGCGGTGCGGCTGCCGCCGGGGGCGTGGTTCCAGGCCCAGCTGGACGCGTTGCCGGCCGGGAAGTGAATCAGCGCAACAGGGCCTGCAGCAGCTCGACGGCGTCCTGCGGTTCGGCGACGCTGATGTCGGCGGCGTCTGCGGCCTCGGCCACCCCGGACCGGCGGACCGCCACGCCGTAGGCGGTGCGGCCCTGTTCGCGCAGCTGCCGAATGTGCTCGAACGCGGGGATGTCGCCGAGGTCGTCGCCGAGGTAGAGCACGCCGGCGCGATCGCCGGCCAGCCGGTCGATGGCGCCGGCCTTGTCGTAGCCGGGCAGCCGCAGTTCGAGCACATCGCGGCCGGGGTGCATCTCGAGCCCGAGCTCGTCGGCGAGGGCGGCGACCGGTTCCCGCAGCGGTGCGAGCGCGCCGTCCGGGTCGGCGGCGCGGCGGGCGTGCACCACCAGCGACAGCCGCTTGTCCTCGATCCACAGGTCCGGGTCGGCGTCGGCGAGCAGCCCGGGCAGCCGCTGTTGCAGCACCTCGATCTCGGACGGGGTGTCCGGGGTCTCCAGCGCGCCGTCGTGCCAGGTCTCGATGCCGTAGACGCCGGCGACGATCACACCCGGCACGTCGCGCAGCCCGCCCAGGCGCACCACGGTCTCGGCGTCGCGGCCCGTGACGACCGCGACCTGGGCGCCGAGGTTAGCCAGCTCGGCCAGCGTGGCGATCGCGCCGTCGACCGGACGCGACTGCTGGGGGTCGGCGACCAGCGGGGCGAGGGTGCCGTCGAAATCGGTGGCGATGAGCACGTCCGGCATCACGGCGCGCAGGGACTCGACGACATCCTCGGCAATCACGGGTCCATCTTGGCCGAAAGCCGCGAACCGACGTCTCGAGTTGTCCGTGTGTCGCGATGAGATGTCGTCACGACACACGGACAACTCGAGAGCGTGGCGCGTTCGCGACTCGGCCCTGTCGCGTTCCGGCACGCCGCGAACGCATCCGCCGAATCCGGCGGCCGAACGGCGTCGCTCGTGTCGACTTCGCCCCGCGAAAGTGGGTGGATCGGCCGGACGAGCCGATCTTGGCGGGGCAAGGCAGTGGTCGCGTGGCCACCTTGCCCCGCGAAAGTCGGTGATTGCTGCGCCGGAGCCCACGCTGGCGGGGCAAAGTGCGGGCCCGCCGCGGCCGCCCCAAGGTCGCAGAGGGCGCGCGTGACCCTGTACCGCAGGTCGAGAGACTCGCCCCGTACAGCTGTGCGGGGATGTCGGTGGCCGATGAGAGGATCGGGTCTTCGACAGCGACGGGAGCAGTAGGGCAGTGACCGCGGGCAATTCCGACTCGTTCGTGCACCTGCACGTCCACACCGAGTACTCGATGCTCGACGGCGCGGCCCGGCTCACCGAGTTGTTCGACGAGACGGCGCGCATGGGCATGCCGGCGCTCGCGATGACCGATCACGGCAACGTGTTCGGCGCCTACGACTTCTACCGCAAGGCCACCGCCGCCGGGGTCAAGCCGATCATCGGCCTCGAGGCCTACGTCACGCCGAACACCCATCGCAGCGACCGCACCCGGGTGCGGTGGGCCGAGGGCGGCGAGAACGACGTCTCCGGCGGCGGCGCGTTCACCCACATGACGATGCTCGCCGAGACCACGCAGGGCATGCACAACCTGTTCCGGCTGTCCTCGCGCAGCAGCCTCGAGGGGTTCTTCTACAAGCCGCGCGCCGACCGCGAACTGCTCAACGAGTACGCCAAGGGCCTGATCGCGACCACCGGCTGCCCGTCGGGAGAGATCCAGACCTGGTTGCGCATCGGCGACTACGCGAAGGCCCGGGCGAGTGCCGGTGAGTTCAGGGACATCTTCGGCAAGGAGAACTTCTTCGTCGAGTTGATGGACCACGATCTCGACATCGAGAAGAAGGTCCGGTCCGGGCTGCTGCAGCTGGCCAAGGACCTCGACATGCCGGTCATCGCCACCAACGACCTGCACTACACCCACGCCTCGGACGCCGACGCGCACGAGGTGCTGCTGTGCGTGCAGTCCGGCAAGACCATGGCCGACCCGAAGCGGTTCAAGCTCGACGGGCACTCCTACTACCTCAAGAGCCCGGCCGAGATGCGCTCGCTGTGGGCCGACAAGCACGACATGCGCGAGGCGTGCGACAACACGCTGCTGATCGCCGAGCGCTGCAACGTCGAGTTCACCGAGGGCAACGGCACCTACATGCCGCGCTTCCCGGTGCCCGAGGGCGAGACCGAGCACTCCTGGTTCGAGCGCGAGGTCGCCACGGGCCTGTCCCGCCGCTTCGCCGAAGGCATCCCGCCCGAGGTGCAGAAGCAGGCCGACTACGAGGTCGGTGTCATCGAGCAGATGAACTTCCCCGGCTACTTCCTGGTGGTCGCCGACTTCATCAACTGGGCCAAGGACAACGGCATCCGGGTCGGCCCGGGCCGCGGCTCGGGGGCGGGCTCGATGGTCGCCTACGCGATGCGCATCACCGACCTCAACCCGCTCGAACACGGCCTGATCTTCGAGCGGTTCCTCAACCCCGACCGCGTCTCGATGCCCGACTTCGACGTCGACTTCGACGAACGTCGGCGCGGCGAGGTGATCCGCTACGTCACCGAGAAGTACGGCAGCGACCGCGTCGCGCAGATCGTCACCTACGGCACGATCAAGGCCAAGCAGGCGGTCAAGGACGCCGGTCGGGTGCTCGGCTACCCGTTCTCGATGGGCGACCGGATCACCAAGGTCATGCCGCCGCCGGTGATGGGCAAGGACGTCCCGCTCGGCAAGATCTTCGACACCTCGCACGACCGCTACAACGAGGGCGGCGAGTTCCGCGCGCTCTACGAGCAGGACGTCGAGGTCAAGAAGGTCGTCGACACCGCCAAGGGGCTCGAGGGCCTCAAGCGGCAGTGGGGTGTGCACGCGGCGGGCGTGATCATGTCCTCCGACCCGTTGCTCGACCTGATCCCGATCATGAAGCGCGAGCTGGACGGCGCGGTCATCACGCAGTTCGACTACCCGACCTGCGAGTCGCTCGGCCTGATCAAGATGGACTTCCTGGGGCTGCGCAACCTCACGATCCTCGACGACGCGCTCGAGAACATCGAGAAGAACCGCGGCGAAACGGTCGTTCTCGAAGAGCTGTCGCTCGATGACCCGCAGGCCTTCGAACTGCTCGCGCGCGGCGACACGTTGGGCGTGTTCCAGCTCGACGGTGGGCCGATGCGCGCGCTGTTGCGGTCGATGCGTCCGGACAACTTCGAGGACATCTCCGCCGTCGGCGCGCTCTACCGTCCCGGCCCGATGGGTGCGAACTCGCACAACGAGTACGCCGACCGCAAGAACAACCGCAAGCCGGTCGTCCCCATCCATCCCGAACTCGAAGAACCGCTGGCCGACATCCTGGGCGACACCTACGGGCTGATCGTCTACCAGGAGCAGGTCATGGCGATCGCGCAGAAGGTCGCGGGCTTCTCGCTCGGGCAAGCAGACATCCTGCGCCGCGCGATGGGCAAGAAGAAGAAGTCCGAGCTGGACAAGCAGTTCGCGGGCTTCGCCGGCGGCATGAAGGAGCGCGGCTTCTCCGACGCCGCGGTCAAGATGCTGTGGGACATCCTGCTGCCGTTCTCCGACTACGCGTTCAACAAGGCGCACTCGGCGGCGTACGGCCTGGTCTCCTACTGGACGGCCTACCTCAAGGCGAAGTACCCGGCCGAGTACATGGCCGCGCTGCTCACGTCCGTCAAGGACGACAAGGACAAGATGGCGATCTACCTCGCCGAGTGCCGGCGGATGGGCATCAAGGTGCTGCCGCCGTGCGTCAACTCCAGCGACGCCAACTTCAC
>DATBTJ010000073.1:0-16839 GCA_036559305.1 Jatrophihabitans sp. | reverse complement strand
CGTCGGCGCGTGCGGGACGGGCGAGCTGCTGAGGAAGTGGGGCGCCGGTGACTTGACGTGCCGGGCGGCCACCACCTGCGACACGGCGGCGACGCCCGCCACCAGAGCGGCGACGGCCGCGGCTGCGAGCAGCGGCGTCGCCGTCGCCGTCCAGCGGCGCGCGGGGTTGCGGTGCGGCCGAGCGGCGGCCACGAGCGTGTCGGCCAGCCCAGGGTCGGCATGCGCGGCGTGCGCCGCGTCGGTCAGCGCAGCGCGCAGGACGGCATCGAAGTCGTCGTCGGTCTCGGGCATCATCGGCTCCCTTCGCTCGATGCTTCGGTGGAGAGGTAGGCGGTGCGCATCGAGGCGACTCCGCGGCTGACGAGGCTGCGCACTGTCGCCGGACGGCACCCGAGCGCCGCGGCGACCTCGGATTCGGGCAGGTCATGGAAGTAGCGCAGCACCAGCGCGGCGCGTTGCCTGGCCGACAGCTCGCCGAGCAGTTGCCACACCGTGCGCGACACCGCGACGGTCTCGCCCAGGTCCGAGGGGTCCCAGCTGTCGGGCAGCTCCCAGCGCGACTCGGCGCGACGCTCGGGTGAGCGGAACCGGCTCACGGCACGGTTGGCGACCGAGCGCTGGACGTAGGCGATCGGTTTGTCCGCAGCGGTGACGCGGTCCCATTTCGGATAGAGCCGCACGAGGGTGTCCTGCAGCAGGTCCTCGGCGTCGTGGCGGTTGCCCACGAGCAGGAACGCGGTCCGGAACAGCGTGTCGGTGTGCTCGCGGACGAACCGCTCGAAGGTGAGCTCACCCGACATCGCTACTGCGTCCACGCCCTATCGACGCCGTGCGTCGCGATTCTGTGGCACGTGGTGTGAATCATCGCGCCGGCCGGCGGCAAGGCGCTCGGTCAACCGGTCGCGGACCGCCGGCCAGTCGTCGTCGGTCATCGCGTACTGCACGGTGTCGCGCCAGCTGCCGTCCCGGCGGATGCGGTGCTTGCGCAGCAGTCCTTCGCGGGTGGCGCCGAGCCGCGCGATCGCCGCCTGGGACCGCTCGTTGTGGATGTCGGTGTGCCACACCACACGGGCACAGCCGAGCTCGTCGAAGGCGTAGGAGAGCAGCAGCAGCTTCGACTCGGTGTTGTGCCCGGTGCGCCACCACTTGCGGCCCAGCCAGGTGAAGCCGATCGCGAGCGTGCGCACCGCCGGGTTGACCTCGTAGAGCGAGGTGGAGCCGGCGAACTCGCCGGTGACGGCGTCGAACTGCGCATAGGCGAAGCGCTGCCCCTGCGCACGGCCGACGAGCGCGCGCTCGATCTGGCCGACCGCGTCGGCCACCGTGCGCGGCGGCCACTCGGTGAGCCAGCGGAACACCTCGTCGGCGTCCTGCTCGCCGCCGGCCGCGGACAGGTAGCCCGCGGCGTGCTCGATCACCATCGGTTCCAGCCGCACCAGCCGGCCGGCGTGGACGGGCATCGCGTACCACTGCTCGGGTCTCACGCGCGCCGATCTTGCCAGGCGCGCGGCGATCAGGCCCCGGTCAGCTCGTCGGTGGTGGCGATCGTGGCGAACTCACGCGCGCGCAGCACGCTCTCGGTGCGCTCGATGATCTGCTCGGCGGACAGGCCGGGGATGCCGGACGTCGTGGTCGCGTCGGTCACGAACGTGACGTCGAAACCGAGGTCGCCGGCCACCCGCGCGGTCGTCTCGCAGCATTGCTCGGTGCGGATGCCGCAGATGACGACCTCGCGCACGCCGTGCTGCATCAGCAGCTGCTGCAGATTGGTCGTGGTGAAGGCGTTGACCGAGGTCTTGACGACCACCGGTTCGTCGCCGTCGGGCTTCAGCTCGGACAGCACCTGGACGTGTCCCTGCTGGGGGTCGAAGACGGTGCCGGTGCCGGGTTCGGAGTGCAGCACCCACACCACCAGCTCGCCCGCAGAGCGGGCGGCGTCGACCAGCCGACCGACCGGCGTGGCGATGTCGGGGTTGTGCATGTCGGCCCAGTCCGGGCGGGTACGGAAGGACTCTTGGACGTCGATGACGAGCAGTGCGCGAGACATGACCACATCGTGGCCCGCGCTGCTGCCGCACCGACAGCTGCTTCCTGCCGATCAGTGGGCGGATCCGGTCACGTACCGAGCCTCCGTAGGGTGGACGGGTGCGGCTGACCGAATTCTGGCGACGGATGGACGAGCGCTTCGGTGCCTCCTACTCACGCAGCATCGCCTCCGACTACCAGCTGCCCGAGCTCGGCTCGACGGTCGACGAGGCGTTGCGCGGCGGCGTCGAGACCAAGGACGTCTGGCGCGCGGTGTGCGCGGAGTTCTCGATGCCCGCGCACCTGGTCTGAGCCGGCCGCACTCAGGCTCACGCGACGCCTCTGAACGGCGGGACGGTTGGTGCCCGCCCGATCCTTCACGACACGCCGCGCACGTCCTACACCTTCGAACAGGTGTTCGCTAGCCTGTGTGGACGGCGCTCGCGATCGTCCACAGCCCGGCGATTCGTGGCGAAGTTGTCGGTGGCCCGATCTAGCGTCGGCTCCGACACCAAGACAAGCGTTTCGAAGGGGATCGGCGATGGCAGGTATGGACCGGAACAAGGCGCTCGACGTCGCCCTGGCACAGATCGACAAGCAGTTCGGCAAGGGCTCGGTGATGCGCCTCGGCGAGCGCGCCGCGGCCCCGATCGAGGTGATCCCGACCGGCTCGATCGCCCTCGACGTGGCGCTCGGCATCGGCGGCCTGCCCCGTGGGCGGGTCGTCGAGATCTACGGCCCGGAATCGTCGGGTAAGACGACGGTCGCGCTGCACGCGGTGGCAAGCGCCCAGGCCGCGGGCGGGGTGGCGGCGTTCATCGACGCCGAGCACGCCCTCGACCCCGAATACGCCCGTGCTCTCGGTGTGGACACCGACGCCCTGCTGGTCAGCCAGCCGGACACCGGCGAGCAGGCGCTCGAGATCGCCGACATGCTGGTGCGCTCCGGCGCGCTGGACGTCATCGTCATCGACTCGGTCGCCGCCCTGGTGCCGCGCGCCGAGATCGAGGGCGAGATGGGCGACAGCCACGTCGGCCTGCAGGCCCGGCTGATGAGCCAGGCGCTGCGCAAGATCACCGGCGCGCTGAGCAACTCGGGCACGACCGCGATCTTCATCAACCAGCTGCGCGAGAAGATCGGCGTCATGTTCGGCTCGCCCGAGACCACGACCGGTGGCCGAGCGCTGAAGTTCTACTCCTCGATCCGGCTCGACGTGCGGCGCATCGAGACGCTCAAGGACGGTGTCGACGCGGTCGGCAACCGCACCCGGGTCAAGGTCGTCAAGAACAAGGTGGCTCCGCCGTTCAAGCAGGCCGAGTTCGACATCGTCTACGGCCAGGGCATCAGCCGCGAGGGTTCGTTGATCGATGTCGGCGTCGAGCAGGGCCTGGTCAAGAAGTCCGGCGCCTGGTACACCTACGACTCCGATCAGCTCGGTCAGGGCAAGGAGAACGTGCGCAACTTCCTGCGCGACAACCCCGACCTCGCCGACGAGATCGAGAAGAAGATCAAGGAGAAGCTGGGCATCGGCGCACGCGTCGACGACGGCGCGCCGATCGACCTGGCCCCGGCCTCGGTCGACTTCTGAGGGCGCCGATGGGTTCCCGCGATGCGATGCGGCCGCCGCCCGATGACGACGAGGCGGCGGCCGGCCCGCCCGGCGATCCGGAGGAGGTCGCGCGGCTCGTCGCGCTGCGCATGCTCGATCGGCGCGCCTACTCGCGCACCGAACTCGAAACCGCGCTCCGCAAGAAGGGCGTGCCCGACGACGCGGCGGAGCGGGTGCTCGACCGGTTCGCCGAGTTGCGGCTGATCGACGACGCCGCGCTCGCCGACGGGTTCGCGCTCGCCGCGCACCAAGAGCGGGGACTGGCCGGACGGGCGGTGGCGCTCAAGCTGCGCCAGCGCGGCGTCGCGGAAGACACCGTGCGGGCCGCCGTCGACGGTATCGACGGCGACAGCGAGCGCGCCGTCGCCGAACGGCTGGTGCGGCGCCGGCTGCGCTCGCTCACCGGGGTGGCAGCGCCGGCCCGCGCGCGGCGGCTGGTCGGGCTGCTCGCCCGCAAGGGTTACTCCCCGGGGCTCGCCCACGAGGTCGTGCGTGAGGTGCTGCGCGAGATGGACGACGACGAACAGTTGCTCGGACAATTATCCTCCGAGTGACCGCGGGTGCGTGCCTGACAGGGGAGGGCAACCGCTGGTGCGGATCGTCGACGGCGATCCGGCAGCTGACGGACCGGACGACACGCGTGTAGTCCACAGGTGAGGTCACTTGCGTTGTCCACCCGCCGTTCCTAACCTCATCGGTACCAGGAGAAGCACGATTTCCCAGATTCCGGCCGGGCTCTCACCCCGACCTCGACCGGAAGCGCGGGCACGGCGGCTCGCCGCACGGCCCGTTCATAGTCGGTAGGGCAGACGAAGGCAGAAGGGTGGGCGAGACCGGAACCGCCACCGCGGTTTCGCGATGACCGACCAGCGGGCTCCGGCCCGCGACCGGGGCGTATGCCGAGCCGGTCGATGCACGACCTCCTGGGACGGCGCGCTATGCGCCGGGGCGGTGGACGGCGTCCACCGTGACATCACGAACAGGAGGCACAAGCCGATGGTCGGGGTCCTCTACGCCGCCGTCGCCGCGGCCTTCGTCCTCGGGCTGCTGTTCGTGCTCGCCTACTCCCGCCGCGGGTCGGCCGCGGAGGCACGGCACCAGAGCGGATCGCCGCAGGGTCTGCCACCGGCCACCATCGAGGGCACCGCGAGCGAGGCCACCGGCCCCTCCGCCGCGTCCCACGCTTCGGCCGTCTCGGGCACCGCCGAGCTCGTTCGCGCCGAGCCCGCCGGGCGGCTCGAGCCGGCGCACGGCTACGACTCCGACGCGATCGTCCACCGCGCCCAGGTGCACGCCGAGACCGAGGCGCTGCGCCACGCCGCCGAGGCGGAGGCGGAGGCCACCCTGCGCGCCGCCCGCGCCGAGGCGCAGGCGGCCACCCTGGAGGCGCACACCACCCGCACCCGGGCCGACGCCGAGGCCGCCGACATCCTTGCCGAGGCCCGGACCACCGCCCAGCACGAGATCGCCCGGCTCACCGCCCAGGCGCGCCGCCTGGAAGCGGAACTGGCCGACCGTGAGCGCCAGGCTGCCGAGCTGGAGACCCGCCTGGACGCAGACCAGCGCCGCCTCGCCGGCGAGGTCGCCGAACTGGACACCTCGATCGCCCAACTGCATGCCCGCCAGCGTGACCTCGACCTCCTCGACGCCGACCTGCGCCACCGCGCGTCCGAGCTCGACGAGCGCAGCGCCACGCTCGAGCGACGGGTCACCGACCACGAGCACGAGCTCGAACGCATCGCCGGGCTGACCGCCGAGCAGGCCAAGGCCGAGCTGATGACCGGGGTCGAGGCCGGCGCCCGCCGCGAGGCCGCCCTGCTGGTGCGCACCATCGAGAACGAAGCGCGCACCGAGGGCACCACCAAGGCGCGCGAGATCGTCGTCGAGGCTGTCCAGCGGGTTGCGAGCGAGCAGACCACCGAGACCGTGGTCAGCGTCATGCACCTGCCCAGCGATGACATGAAGGGCCGCATCATCGGCCGCGAGGGCCGCAACATCCGCGCCTACGAGACGGTCACCGGGGTCAACCTGATCATCGACGACACCCCTGAGGCGGTGCTGCTGTCCTGCTTCGACCCGGTACGCCGCGAGGTCGGCCGGCTCACCCTGGAACGGCTCGTGCTCGACGGCCGCATCCACCCGCACCGCATCGAAGAGGCCTACGAGCAGAGCAAGCTCGAGGTCGACGAGCTGTGTATGCGCGCGGCCCGTGACGCGCTCGCCGACGTCGGCATCACCGACCTGGACGAGCGCCTGCTACCCACCCTCGGCCGGCTCAAGTACCGCACCAGCTACGGCCAGAACGTGCTCGGCCACCTGATCGAGACCGCCCACATCGCGGGCGTGATGGCCGCCGAGCTGGGCATCGAACCCACGCTGGTCAAGCGCTGCGCCTTCCTGCACGACATCGGCAAGGCGCTCACCCACGAGGTCGAGGGCAGCCACGCGATCGTCGGCGCCGAACTGTTGCGCAAGTACGGCGAGGACGAAGCGGTCGCCCACGCCGTCGAGGCCCACCACAACGAGGTGCAGCCCAAGACCATCGAGGCGGTGCTGACCCAGGCCTCGGACACCTGCTCGGCGGCCCGGCCCGGCGCGCGCCGCGAATCGCTCGAGGCCTACGTCAAGCGGCTGGCCCGCATCGAAGAGATCGCGACCCAGAAGGACGGCGTCGAGAAAGTGTTCGCGATGCAGTCCGGGCGCGAGGTACGGGTGATGGTGCAGCCCAGCGAGGTCGACGACCTCGCCGCATCCGTGCTCGCCCGCGAGATCGCCAAGCAGATCGAGGACGAGCTCACCTATCCGGGTCAGATCAGGGTCACCGTGGTCCGCGAATCCCGCTCGACCGAGATCGCGCACTAGCGCCGATGCGCCGGCGGCTGCTGGTCGCGCTGGCTGCGGCCGTGCTGCTGTCCGGGTGCGCCGTCCGCATCGCCGGAGTGCCCACCGGCCACGCGTCCGCCGGCCGGAACCCGCTGGACTGTTCCCGGCCGACCGCGGCGCCGATCGTGCAGTGCCTGACCCGGTCGTTGTCGACGTTCTGGACGCACACCCTCGCCCGGCCGGTGCAGCTGCACGTGCGGGTCGACCCGGACACCGCCGAGGTGCCACGCGCCTGCCGCGCCGCGTTGCAGCTCAACAGCGCGTTCAGCTGCCCGATCGACGACGTCGTCTACCTCACCGCGCCGTTCCTGCACCGGCTGCGCACGACCGGCCCGGCCGCCGACGGCTGGGTCCGCATCGCGTCTACCGCCGGCCACGAGATGGGCCACATCGTGCAGTTCGCCGTGCATGCGCCGCTGCTCGACATCCACCACCCGAGCTGGGCACAGTCCCGCGCGATCGAGCAGCAGGCCGACTGCCTGGCCGGCGTCTGGTCGGCCTCGGTCGGGATCGCGCAGGCGCGGTTCCGGGCCGCGACCGCCATCGTGCTGCACGTCGTCGACAGCCGCTGGGAGCGCCGCTCGCACGGCACGCCCGCGCGGCGCCTCGCTGCCCTGCAGCGTGGGCAGCGCGCCCGCACGCCGGCGGCGTGCGGGCTGAGCGTCGCGCCGCGCTGAGTCAGCCGGCCCATTCCGCGCGCAGCACACCCATCACGATCTCGTCCTCATACGATCCGCGCACCCAGGCACTCTCGCGGAGCACGCCCTCCTGGACGAAGCCGGTCTTGCGGTAGCAGGCGATCGCTGCCGCGTTGGAGGCGATGCACCGCAGATGCACGCGGTGGAGATTGCGCCGGACGAACCCGAACCGGACGAGCAGGCGCAGCGCGTCGGTGCCGGCGCCTCGGCCGCGTGCGCTCGCCACCAGCCCGATCCCGACCTCACCGGACCGGGCCAGCTCGTCCACGCCGAACAGGTCGCAGCGCCCGATCACCACACCTGCCAGCTCGATCGCGAACAGGGTGCTACCGGGTTCGGGCGAGAGCCACTTCTGGAACCGTTCGGCGAACGCGGTGCGGGTGATGGCCGTGGGCGCCGCCGGGGTGTTCTCCTCCCAGGTGCCGAGGTCGGCGACCAGCTCGTAGAGCGCGTCCTCGTCCGCCTCGGTCAGCGGGCGCAGTGTGACGATCTCACCGGTGATCACGCCCCGAGCCTAGGGACCCGCGACAAAGCTGTTTCGCGATCGGCCAGGCGCCGTCGCCGGTGTTGCTGATCACCGTCGCCGTCCGCCCGGTCGCGACGGTGTGGACGCTGCGGAACGACACACCCTGGTCGGCGCCCTCGAGCAGCAGCATCGCGCCACCGTCGACGAGCCAGAGCCCGGTGCCGTAGGCGAAACCGGCGGCGGTGTCCGTGGTGGTGGGGGTCGCCATCCGCGTCACGGCCGCGGGGTCGAGCAACCGGCCGCCGAGCAGCGCCGTCCAGAACGCTCGGATGTCGCCGACCGTGCTGTACGCGCCGCCGTCGCCGCTGCCCACGACCGGCAGCTCGAACAGATTGGTGCGCCCGTCCTCGAGATACCCGATCGCGGCGTTGCCGGGCAGGGCGTCCGAGCGCGGGAAGCCGGTGTCGGTGAGGCCGCCCGGTAGGCACACCCGCTCGTGCACCAGCGCGGCGAACGGGCGCCCGGCGGCCCGCTCAGCGCACAGCGCGAGCACCACGTACCCGGCGTTGCAGTAGGAGAACCGGCTGCCCGGCGCGAACTTCTGGCTGAATCCGTCGAGGGCAGGCAGATAGGCCGGCGTGCTGTCGAGTGCGTAGACCGGGACGGCCAACGGTTCCGGCTCGGGGAGGTCCTCGTCGACGTAGTCGCCGATGCCGGAGCGGTGCGTGAGCAGCTGCTCGACCGTCACCGCGTCATCGATCAGCGGCAGGTCACCCTCGAGCAGTGAGCGGGCCGTCGTGTCGAGCGTGAGCAGCCCGTCCGCGACGAGCGCCAGCACCGTCACCGCGGTGAATCCCTTGACAGCGCTGGCGATGGCCAGCCTGGTGCCGGTGGTCATGGCGATCTCGTGCGCGCGGTCGGCAAGGCCGTACGCCTGCTCGAACTCGATCTGCTCGGCGGTGCGGATCGAGACGACGCCGCTGAAGCCGGCGGCCACGTCCGGTGCGGTTGCCATGCCCAGCAGTGTGGCGTCCGCCGTGCGCGAACGCGACTGGCGCGAACCGGACGGCCCCGCCAGGCTGGCGCCATGATCGGTTCCGTCGCGCTGCTCTCGGACGTCCACGGTGTACTTCCCGCGCTCGACGCTGTGCTCGCCGAACCCGACGTCGCCGCCGCCGACCGGATCGTCGTCACCGGCGATCTTGCGGCCGGCCCGCAGCCGGTCGAGGTGCTCGAACGGCTGTTCGGCCTGGGGGAGCGGGCCGTGCTGGTGCGCGGCAACGCCGATCGCGAACTCGTCGCGGTCGCCGACGGCGCGCCGACCGACATCCCCGATCCGATCACCCCGTGGGCCGGCGCGCAGCTCGCGCGTCGACCCGATCTCGTCGAGCTGCTGCGCGCCCTGCCGCACCCGGTGACCCTCGACCTCGCCGGCTTCGGGCCGGTGTTGTTCTGCCACGGCTCACCGCGTGACGACGAGGAGGTCGTGCTGGTCGACACCCGTCCGCAACGCTTTCTGGAAGCGTTCGCCGACGTGCCCGACGACGTTCGCACGATCGCCTGCGGGCACACCCACATGCCGTTCGTCCGGCTCGTCGACCGTCGGCTGGTCGTCAATCCCGGCAGCGTCGGCATGCCCTACGGCGGCGCGGGCGCCCGCTGGGCGCTGCTGTCCGGCGGCGCGATCACCCTGCGCACCACCGAGTTCGACATCGCGGCGGCGTGCGAACAGCTCGCGCGGGAATGCGGCTACCCGGACGTCGCCGAATGGGCCGACTACTACCTGAACTCGCGCGCCTCGGACCTCGAAGCGCTGCAGGTGTTCGGCCCGCGCGACGGTCGCTGAACGTTCAGGTCGCCAGATCCCGGACGAGCGTCGCCAGCGCCTCGTCCCGGCTCATCGATGCCCTGACGTAGCTGCTCGCACCCCCGGCGCTGACCGTCCACGCCTCGGTACCCCAGCGATACGGGTCGTCCTGCGCGGCCGGGCTGATCTCGATGTCCAGGTCGGGGTCCTTGCGGTCGACCGCCTCGCGCGCGAGGTCGGCTACATCGCCGTCGTTCAGCGCCATACGGCCATTGCACCACTACGCGGCCCGTATCCTCGACTGGCTATGTCGCGCACCTACGAAATCCGCACTTACGGCTGCCAGATGAACGTCCACGACTCCGAGCGGCTGGCGGGCCTGCTCGAGGACGCCGGCTACGAACGCTCGGACGGCGCCGCGGCCGACCTCGTCGTGTTCAACACCTGCGCGGTGCGCGAGAACGCCGACAACCGCCTCTACGGCAACCTCGGCCACCTGTATCCGGCCAAGGCCGCCAACCCGGACATGCAGATCGCCGTGGGCGGCTGTCTCGCCCAGAAGGACCGCGGCCGCATCGTCGAGAAGGCGCCGTGGGTCGATGTCGTGTTCGGCACGCACAATCTGGCCGCGCTGCCGGTGCTGCTCGAACGCGCCCGCCACAACAAGCAGGCCGAGATCGAGATCGTCGAGGCGCTGCAGAACTTCCCGTCCGACCTGCCGACCCGTCGCGAGTCGCCGTTCAGCGCGTGGGTGTCGGTCTCGGTCGGCTGCGACAACACCTGCACGTTCTGTATCGTGCCGTCGCTGCGCGGCAAGGAGACCGATCGGCGTCCCGGCGACGTGCTCGCCGAGATCCGCGCGCTGGTCGACGCCGGCGTCGTCGAGATCACCCTGCTCGGGCAGAACGTGAACTCCTACGGGCGCAGCTTCGGCGACCGGTTCGCCTTCGGCAAGCTGCTGCGCGCCTGCGGCGACATCGACGCCCTCGAACGGGTGCGCTTCACCAGCCCGCACCCGCGCGACTTCACCGCCGATGTCATCGCGGCGATGGCCGAGACGCCGAACGTGATGCCGCAGCTGCACATGCCGATGCAGTCCGGCTCGGACGTGGTGCTCAAGGCGATGCGCCGCTCGTACCGGCGCGAGCGCTACCTGCAGATCATCGCCGACGTGCGCGCCGCGATGCCCGACGCCGCCATCACGACCGACATCATCGTCGGCTTCCCCGGCGAGACCGACGACGACTTCGCGCAGACGCTGGACGCCGTACGCGCCGCACGATTCGCGAGCGCCTTCACTTTCCAGTACTCACCGCGCCCCGGCACGCCTGCCGCGACGATGGCCGACCAAGTGCCGAAGGCCGTCGTCCAGGAGCGCTACGAACGGCTGGTCGCGCTGCAGGAGGACGTCTCGCTCACCGCGGCGCGCGAACTAGTCGGCACCGACGTCGAGGTGCTGGTCAACGCCGCCGGGCGCAAGGACGACGCCACCGGACGGGTGTCCGGGCGGGCCCGCGACGGGCGGCTGGTGCACGTCGCCGGCGAGGCCGCGCCCGGCGACCTGGTCACCACCACGGTGACCTACGCGGCGCCGCACCACCTGGTCGCCGACGGCGGCATCACCGCCCGCCGGCCGTGGCGCGGCCTCGGTACGGGCAGCACGCACCCGCCCAAGCCGCTGCTCACCATCGGCACCCGGACGTGAGCGTCGCGCGCGCGGCGGTCGTCGAGCACCTCGCCTCGTTCAACGCGCACGACACCGCACGGCTGCTCGCTCAGCTCTCACCCCAGGTGGTGTGGATCACCGGCCAGGACACCGTCGTGGGCACTGACGCCCTCACCGGCCTGTTCGACGACTGGCTGTGGTCACTGAACCCGCGCCTGGACGTGGTGCGCATGGTCGCGCAGGGCGACGACGTGGCCGCCGAGCTGCGCGAGTGCCTGACCGTCGACGGCGAGCGGCGCGAGTACGCGATCGCGGCGTTCTTCACAGTTGCCGACGGACTGATCAGCCGCGCGAAGATCTACCGCGAGGGCAACTCCGACCTCGGCTGAACCGGCCGCTCAGTCGGGTAGCAACGAGCGGCGCGCGGCGACGTCCTGCTCGGCGCGACGGATCCGGGCCTCGTCGCCGGCCTTGCGGGCGCGCTCGAGCTTCTGCTCCGCCTCGGCCAGCCGGGCCCGCAGCTCGGACAGGAACGGGTTCGACTCGACGCTCGCGGCCCGCCACTCGGCGTCGACCGCGTCGCGGACCCGCTGCTCGGCGGCGCGCATCCGGTCGTCGATGCTGCGCATCGCATCGCGCGGCACGTGACCGATGTCGTCGAACTCGGCCTGCAGTTCGCGCAGGCTGGCCTGCGCGGCCTTCGGGTCCTTGATGTCCAGCGCCGCGGCCCGCTCGATGATCGCTTCCTTCTTGTGCTGGTTCTCGACCTGCCCGGCGTCGCGTTCGGCGAAGGTCTCCGAGCGGCGGGCGAAGAACGCGTCCTGGGCGGCGCGAAAGCGCGTCCACAAGGCATCCTCGACGTCGCGGGCGGCCCGCGGTGTCGCCTTCCACCGGGTCATCAGCTCGCGCATCGCGGCGGCCGTCTCGCGCCAGTCGCTCGAGCCGGACAGCGTCTCGGCCTCGGCGATCAGCGTTTCCTTCTCGGCCTTGGCGGTGCCGCGCTCGGCGTCGAGCTGGGCGAAGTGCTGGCCGCGGCGGCGGCCGAACGCGTCGCGGGCCGCGGCGAACCGCTTCCACAGAGCGTCGTCGGTCCGCCGGTCGATGCCCTTGATCGTCTTCCACTCGTCGACGATCGCGCGCAGCCGGTCGCCGGACGCCTTCCACGAGGTGGCGTTCTCGGCGATCTGCTCGGCCTCGGCGACGAGCGCCTCCTTGGCGGCGATCGCGTCGGCGCGGGCCTGCTCCCGGGCCGCCTGCACGGCGCCGGCGCGCTCGTCGGCGGCGACGACCACCGCGTCCAGACGGCTGTCCAGCGCGCCGAGGTCGCCGATGACGGCGGCGGTGGCCAGCTGTTGCTTCATCTCGACGGCGTGCGCCTTGGTGTGCGCGGGATCGCCGCTGCCCGACGCGAGCCGCTTCTCGAGCAGGTTCACTTCGGTGGCGAGGTCCTCGTAGCGGCGCACGTAGAACTGCATGCCGGCCTGCGCGTCGCCGGCCTGCCACGAACCGATCTCACGCTCGCCGTCGCCGGTCTTGACGAAGACGGTGCCGTCGTCGGCGATCCGTCCCCAGTCCGATTGCGAGCTCACGCAAGCATTGAACACGATGCCGACACCCGGCATGAGCCGCCACTAGCCTTCGATACGTGATCGACGCCCTCTGCTTCGTCCCGTGCGCGCCCGCGCTGGTCCCGGAAGTCGGCCGCGGACTGGACGAGCAACTGGCCGGCGCGCGGGCGGCGATCGCCTCGGTGCTGGGCGCGGTGGCGGCGACGGGCCGGCAGCTGGTGCTCGTCGGGCCGGGCCCGGCCGACGCCGCGTATCCACCAGAGGCCCCCGCCGGATTCGCCGGTTTCGGGCTGGCCGAGCCCGCCGGACAGCTGCCGCCGGCCCTCGCGATCGGGCGGTACTTCGCCGGCGCGGCGCCCGCATTCGTGGTCGGCCCGCGCGGCAATCCGCCGCCGCTGCCCGGCGGGCCGATCGGGCTCGTGGTCCTGGGTGACGGCAGCGCGCGACGCACCGAGAAGGCGCCCGGCTACCTGGACGAGCGGGCCGCGGGCTACGACGAGGCGGTGCGCGCCGCGCTGGCCTCGGGCGACCCCGCGCAGCTGGCCGCCCTCGATCTCGGCCTCGGCGCCGAGCTGCTCGCCGCCGGCGCACCGGTCTGGCACGCGATCGCCCCGCTGCTGACCCGTCCCTACCGCGCGCAGGTGCGCTACGAGGGCGACCCGTTCGGCGTGGACTACGTCGTGGCGCTGTGGGAATGACGCGCGTCGTCGCGGTTGTCGGGCCGACCGCGACCGGCAAGTCCGACCTCGCGGTGGCTCTGGCGCAGCAGCTCGACGGCGAGATCGTCAACGCCGACTCGATGCAGCTCTACGCCGGCATGGACATCGGCACGGCCAAGCTGGCCGAGGACGAGCGTGGGGGGGTGCCGCACCACCTGCTGGACGTCTGGCCGATCGGCAAGTCGGCGGCGGTGGCCGAATACCAGCGGCTGGCCCGCGAGCGCATCGCCGAGATCGCCGGCCGCGGCCGGCTGCCCGTGCTGGTCGGGGGGTCGGGGCTGTACCTGCGCGGCGCGCTCGACCGGCTGGAGTTCCCCGGCGAGTCGCCGGCCGTCCGCGCCCGGCTCTACGGCGAGCTCGACGAGCTCGGTCCCGGCGCCCTGCACGAACGGCTGGCCGCGCGCGACCCCGAGGCGGCCGCGGCGATCCTGCCGTCCAACGGGCGCCGCATCGTCCGCGCGCTGGAGGTGATCGAGCTGACCGGGCAACCGTTCAGCGCGCGCATGCCCGCCTTCGAGTCCGTCTACGACACCGTCTTCCTCGGCCTGGAGCGTGCCGACCTCGACGAGCGGGTCGAGCGGCGCGTGCACCGGATGATGGCCCTCGGTTTCCTGGACGAGGTGCGCGCCCTGCTACCGCTCGGCCTGCGGGGCAGCCCGACCGCCGGCAAGGCACTCGGCTACGCGCAGCTGCTCGCGGCGCTCGCCGACGACGGCCACGTGAGCGGCAACCTCGACGAGGCGGTCGAGATCACCGTCCGCGCCACCCGGCGGTTCGTGCGCCGGCAGCGATCGTGGTTTCGCCGCGACCCGCGCGTGCACTGGCTCGACGCCGCCGACCCGGGCCTGGTCGGCGCCGCACTTACCCTGGTGTCATGCGCGTCCTGAAGGGTCACGGCACCGAGAACGACTTCGTGATCGTGCCCGACCTCGACGGCGCGATCGAGCTCACTCCCGGGCTGGTGCGCGCCCTGTGTGATCGCCGCGCAGGAGTCGGCGGCGACGGCGTCCTGCGCGTCGTGCGCTGCGAGAACGACCCCGACGGCAAGCCGTTCGCGGGCGACGCGGAGTACTTCATGGACTACCGCAACGCCGACGGCAGCCTGGCCGAAATGTGCGGAAACGGAATTCGGGTTTTTTGGCAGTACCTAATCCGGTCCGGGCTCGTTAGAGACAGTGCGGCGGTGGCGACACGCGGCGGGATCACGCGAGTGCAGACCCGCACCGATGGCGACATCAGCGTGCACATGGGTCTGCCCCTGGTCCTTGCCGACCGGCCGGTCGCCACCGCCGCGCCCCTCTCCCGGCCTGCCATCGCGGCCGTCCGGATGCCCAACCCGCACGTGGTCGTCCAGGTCGACGCCGCCGAACTCGACACCCTCGACCTGACTCGTCCACCCGTTGTCGTCCCGCCGCTGCCGGACGGGCAGAACGTCGAGTTCGTCGTCCCGGTCGGCCCCGGCCACCTGCGCATGCGGGTGCACGAGCGCGGCGTCGGCGAGACCCGCTCCTGCGGCACCGGCATCTGCGCCGCGGTCGTCGCCGCCGCGACCACCGCGGGGTCGGCCGCCGACGGCAGCACCTGGCGCGTGGACGTGCCCGGCGGCACCTGCCAGGTCACCTGGCACCCGGACGGCGGGATCGAGCTGATCGGCCCGGCCGTCATCGTGGCCGAGCTCGATCTGGACGACGACTGGCTGGCCCGCGTTGCCGGCTGAGCGTCGGTCGGTGAAAGCGGTGGGCACCGCGTGTCACCATGGACGTCACGATGAGTGACCTCACTGACAGCGCGCTCGGCGACTACGAGCTCGAAGAGCGCCAGGCGCTGCGCCGCGTCGCAGGGCTGTCCACCGAACTGCAGGACGTCACCGAGGTCGAGTACCGCCAGCTGCGCCTGGAACGCGTCGTGCTGGTCGGCGTCTGGACCGGCGGCACGCTGGCCGAGGCCGAGAACTCGCTGGCCGAACTCGCCCGGCTGGCCGAGACCGCCGGCTCGCTGGTGCTCGACGGGCTGATCCAGCGCCGCGACAAGCCCGACGCCGCGACCTACATCGGTTCCGGCAAGGCCAAGGAACTGCGCGACATCGTGCTCGCCGAGGGCGCCGACACCGTCATCTGCGACGGCGAGCTGACGCCCGGCCAGCTGCAGCAGCTGGAGAAGGTCGTCAAGGTCAAGGTGGTCGACCGCACCGCGCTGATCCTCGACATCTTCGCCCAGCACGCCAGCTCCAAGGAGGGCAAGGCCCAGGTCGAGCTCGCCCAGCTGCAGTACCTGCGGCCGCGCCTGCGCGGCTGGGGCGACTCACTGTCACGCCAGGTCGGTGGCCGCGCGGCCGGCGGCCTGGGCATCGGCGGTCGCGGCCCCGGTGAGACCAAGATCGAGATCGACCGCCGGCGGATCACCTCGCGGATGTCCAAGCTGCGCAAGGAACTGGCCGGCATGAAGACCGCCCGCGACGTCAAGCGTGCCCGGCGCCGCTCGCGGGAGGTGCCCTCGGTCGCGCTCGCCGGCTACACCAACGCCGGCAAGTCCTCGCTGCTCAACCGGCTCACCGACGCCGGGGTGCTGGTCGAGAACGCGCTGTTCGCGACCCTCGACCCGACCGTGCGGCGCACCCAGGCGGCCGACGGGCGCGTGTTCACCCTCACCGACACCGTCGGGTTCGTCCGGCACCTGCCCACCCAGCTGGTCGAGGCGTTCCGCTCGACGCTGGAAGAGGTGGCCGAAGCCGACCTGATCCTGCACGTGGTCGACGCGTCCGACGCCGACCCGGAGGCCCAGATCCGTGCGGTGCGCGAGGTGCTGGCCGAGATCGACGCGCTCGACGTTCCCGAGCAGCTGGTCTTCAACAAGATCGACGCGGCCGACGCCGAGACCCTGCTGCGGCTGCGCCACCTCGCCCCGGACGCGTTGTTCGTCTCGGCCCGGACGGCCGACGGCATCGACAAGCTGCGCGCGCGGGTCGAGGACCTGCTGCCCCGCCCGGCCGTCGAGGTCGACCTGCTGGTGCCCTACACCCGCGGTGACCTGGTGGCCCGGCTGCACGACGGGGCCGAAGTGCTCGACACCGAGCACACCCCGGACGGCACCCGCGTCCACGCCCGGGTAAGCCCCGATTTCGCCGCCACGCTGGCGCAGTACACCCGCAGTTGATCTGATCGCGATGCCGCGCTGGCGTAGGGTGGAGGAGTCCGTAAGAGCCTCTCGGCGCAGCGCCGAGGTGAGGAGTCCTCGGTCATGGAGTTCTTCAGTCCCGGTCATCTGATCGTCTTGGCGATCGTCGTCGCGGTGCTGTTCTTCGGGTGGAAGCAGCTGCCGGACATGGCGCGTTCGCTCGGCCGCTCGCTGCGCATCTTCAAGACCGAGATCAAGGGCATGAGCGAGGACGACCGCAAGCG
>DATBTJ010000072.1:0-7708 GCA_036559305.1 Jatrophihabitans sp. | reverse complement strand
AAGAACGAGATCCGCGTCAACGTGCTGAACCGGCCCTACGGCGGGTTCCCGTGGATCTACCTGCCACCGGTGCTGTTCGACAGTTTCGCCAACTCCCACAACGGATACGGCGGGTTCGAGGATCTCGAGAGCGCCACCGTCGACGACGCCAGCGACTTCTTCAAGAAGTACTACGCGGCGTCGAACGCGGTCCTTGCCGTCGCCGGCGATCTCGACGTGGACGACACCATGGCGCTCGTCGAGAAGCACTTCGGCCCGGTCGCGAAGCGGCGCAAGCCGAAACGGCCGAACTTCGGCGAGAAGCCGTTGACGAGCGAGCGCCGCGACCAGCACCACGACACGCACGCACCGCTGCCCGCAGTGGCCATCGGCTACCGCGTGCCCGACCCGGTGAACGACCTCGACACGCATCTCGCACACGTCCTGCTCGCCGAGGTGCTCAGTGACGGCGACGCCTCGCGCCTGCAGCGTCGGCTGGTGCACCGCGATCATCTCGTCACCGACGTCTCCGCCTACGTCGGCGAATTCGGCGACCCGTTCGACGAGCGCGACCCCACGGCGATGACGATCAGCGCGCACTACCCGGATGCCGGCGCGCTCGACGCGGTGCTGCGCACCGTCGACGAGGAGATCGACCGGATCGCTACGGACGGTCTCGAGCCGGGCGAGCTCGACCGGGTGCGCACCCGCTTGCTCGGCCTGATCTATCGCGACCTCGACCCGGTCATCTCGCGGACGCTGGAGTTCGCCAAGTTCGAGCTGGTGTACGGCCGCGCCGAGATGATCCTCGATCTGCCGGGCCTGCTCGCCCGGGTGTCCGAGGACGCAGTCCGCGCTGCTGCAGGCGGATTGCGTCCCGATCGACGAGCCGTGCTCGAACTCGTGGCGGGAGGCGCCAAATGACCAGCGTCGTCCCTGATCTCACCACGCCGCGGCGGGCCCGCAAGCTGACCGTCGCCGAGCGGACGGTCGCGTCCGGGCTGCGGGTGATCGTGATCCGCAAGCCCGGTGTTCCGCTCGCCGAGGTGCGGTTGCGGATCCCGTTCCTCGGCACCGGGGCCGGCCATCCGGCGCGGGCCGGCCTGCTGTCGAGCACGCTGCTGACCGGGGCCGCCGACCTCGACCGCACCGGGCTCGCTGCGGCGATCCAGGGCCTCGGCGGAGACCTGAACGTGTCCGTCGATGCCGATCGGCTCGCAGTGACGGGCAACGTGCTCTCGACCGGGCTCACCGGGCTGTTCCAGCTGCTGGCCAAGGTGCTGACCGAGGCGAGGTTCGCCCGCGACGACGTCGAGGCCGAGCGCGCCCGGGAGATCGAACGGCTCGCCATCGCCCGGTCGCGCTCGGGCACAATCGCGTCCGAAGCGCTCGCACGGCGGATGTGGGGCGAGCATCCCTACGCCGTCGACCTGCCGCAGGTGGACGCAGTCCGCGCGACCACCGCGACCCAGGTGCGTTCGCTGTACCGCGACCGGGTCCGTCCCGACGGCGCGGTCCTGGTCATCGTCGGCGACCTCTCGCCGGCGCGGGTGCTCGACCAGGTCGAGGCCGCGCTCGGGGAGTGGACGGGCGAGCGCCGCTCCGGTCGTGCGCCGAAGCTGCCGACGCCGCAGGGCGGACCGCTGCTGGTCGTCGACCGGCCGGGCGCCGTGCAGTCGTCATTGCGCATGGGCACGGCAGCCGTCACACGTACCGACGACCGGTATCCCGCGCTGCAGCTGGCGAATCTCGTCTTCGGCGGCTACTTCTCCTCGCGGTGGACGGAGAACATCCGTGAGGACAAGGGCTACACGTACGGCCCGCACAGCCGCATCGATCATCACGTGCTCGGCTCGACCCTGATGCTCGACGTCGAGGTCGCGACCGAGGTCACCGGGCCGTCGTGGCTGGAGACCGCTTACGAGCTCGGCCGGATCGCCTCTCTGCCTGTCAGCGAGTCCGAGCTCTCGTCGGTGCGGCAGTACGCGATCGGCACGCTCGCGTTGTCGACCTCGACGCAGGCCGGGCTGGCGTCGACGATCGCGGCGCTGTCGGTGTTCGACCTCGGCCTGGACTGGATCCTCGAGCATCCGAAGCGGCTGCAGAAGGTGACGGTCGACGACGTGGCCACGGCAGCGCGGGAGTTCTTCGCGCCGTCGCGGTTCACGTCCGTCGTCGTCGGCGACGCCGGGCAGATCGCCGCGCCGCTCGCCGCGCTGGTGCCGATCGAGACATGAGCCGACCGGACGGCCCCCCGCTGTCGCGGTTCACCTACGACCGCGCCGCCGAGCGCCGCACCGACGACGACTGGCTGCAGCAGGCGTGGCAGCGAGGCCGGGTCGTGGCGATCACGGCGAAGTCGACGGTGCCGGTCGACGGCACGCACGTCGCGTTCCGCACCGCCGCGGACGTCGCGCCCGACGCGCCCCGGCGCTTCCTCGGTGTCATCGCCGACGTCGCGTACTTCGCGGCGACCGTCGAGGAGGACGGCGACGGCTGGGTGTCCCTGCGCGAGTTCGGTGGGTTCGCCGACGACCTCGAGGCCGCGCTGGTCGTGAGCGCGGTCGCGCTCGAGCAGTGGCACCAGCGGCACACGCACTGCCCGCTGTGCGGCGCTGCGACCGTCGAGACCAAGGCGGGGTGGACGCGGACCTGCACCGCCGACGGCAGCGAACACTTCCCCCGGACCGACCCCGCAGTGATCATGCTGATCCACGACGGGGGTGATCAGGCGTTGCTGGGCCGCGGCCCGCAATGGGGGGAGGGTCGGTTCTCCACGCTCGCCGGATTCGTCGAGCCGGGGGAGTCGCTCGAGGCGGCGGTCGCGCGCGAGGTCGACGAGGAGGTCGGCGTCGCGATCACCGACATCCGGTACGTGGCCTCGCAGCCGTGGCCGTTCCCCGCCTCGCTGATGGTGGGGTTCACCGCACGTCTCGACGGCGATCCGGCGATCACGCTCGACCCGGTCGAGATGGCAGAGGCGGCGTGGTTCACGCGCGAGCAGATCGCGCAGGCGCGGGAGTGGACCGACACCCGCACGCCACCCGATGACTCGGCGCGGCTGAAGGGGATCTCGCCGCACCTGTCCATCTCGCGCTACCTGATCGACGGCTGGCTCGACGCGTAGCGCCTGGCAACGGCGGCAATCACGTCGATCACGCGGCGCCGACCGTCTCGAAGGCGCGCCACATCCGGGCGTAGCTGCCGTTACGGGCAAGCAGTTGCTCGTGCGTGCCGATCTCGCGCACCCGGCCCTGCTCGAGCAACGCGATGCGGTCGGCGACCCGGGCCGTCTGCAGCCGGTGCGCGATGATGATCGTGGTCCGCTCGCGCGCGACGCGCTGCATCGCCGCGGTCACCCGCGACTCGGTCGCGAGGTCGAGGTTGGACGTCGCCTCGTCGAGCAGCAGGAGCGCCGGATCGGCCAGCTCGGCGCGAGCCAGCGCGATCAGCTGCCGCTGCCCGGCCGAGAGCGAACCGCCCCGCTCGCCCATCCGGGTCAGGTAGCCGTGCGGCAGCGCCGCGATCGTGTCGTGCGCACCGACCGCCCGCGCCGCGGCCTCGATCTCGGCGTCGGAGGAGTCCGGACGGCCGTAGGCGATGTTGTCGCGCACCGATCCGCTGAACAGGAAACCCTCCTGCGGCACGTAGCCCAGGTGCGAGCGGAACTCGCCGAGCGTCAGAGTGCGCAGGTCATGGCCGTCGACCATGACGCTGCCTTCGACCGGGTCGTAGAAGCGGGCGAGCAGCTTCAACACCGTCGACTTGCCGGCGCCGGTCTCGCCGACGAGCGCAACCGTCTCGCCGGGTGCGATGCGCAGGTCGAGGCCGGTCAGCGCCTCGTCACCGGCGGTGTTCGGGTAGCGGAACCGCACGTCGCGCAACGTCACCTCGCCCGCGACCGTGGGCAGCCGCACCGGATCGGCCGGGTTCGGCGTGAGGGTCTCCAGCGCCATCAGCTCGGCGATGCGCTGCACCGACACCCGGGTCTGCTGCCACGAGTCGAACACCTGCGACAGCTGCTGGATCGGCGAGAAGAACATGTCGATGTAGAGCAGGAACGCGATCAGCGTGCCGACGGTCAGCGTCCCGTGCGGGACGAGGGCCGCCCCGACCCCGAGCACGAGCGCGTCCGCCACCGCGGCAAGGAACTGCACGAACGGGAAGTATGTCGCCACGAGCCGTTGTGCCGCCACCCGCGAGCGCAGGTAGGACTCGCCCAGCGCGTGGAAGCGCTCGATCGTGCGCCCTTCGTGGTTGAACGCCTGCGACTCACGCACACCGGACAGGCTCTCCTGGAAGTCGGCGTTGACCGCCGCGATGCGCTCACGCGACAGGTCGTACAGCCGAGCGGCCCGCGTGCGGAACCACACCGTCGCGCCGATCAGCGGGACGACCACGCTCAAGGTGATCAACCCGAGCTGCCAGTCGATGAGCACCAGCGCGACGCCGACGCCGACGAAGGTCACGAGCGCGACCAGAGCGTTGAGCAGCCCGTTCGCGACCAGCGACTCGAACTGGTCGACGTCGGTGGTCATCCGGGTCATGATCCGGCCGGCCATCTCGCGCTCGTAGAAGTCGAGCGAGAGCCGCTGCAGCTGCGCCCACACCCGCACGCGCAACGACAGCATGATCCGTTCGGCGGTGCGTCCGGTGACGAAGGTCGACGCGATCTGGTCGACGAGGTCGACGATCGCGACACCGAGGTAGGCCAGCGTTGCCGCGAACAACACCGATTCGGTGCCGTGCGTGACGCCGGAGTCGACGCCGGTCTTCACCAGGTACGGGCCAGCCAGCCCGGTGATGGCGTCGATCACGACGAGCACCAGCCCGACGAGCAGCGGCCGCCGGAAGCGCCGCAGCAGCCGGAGCAGTCCGAACGAGCGCTCGTGTGCGCTCTCGGTGGCGACGTCGAGCTCGGCACGGTCGCGTACCGGCGGCAGCGCCTCGACGCGGGCCAGCAACTCCGGAGTCGCGGTGAGCGCGACGTGCCACTTACCGCCGCCGCCGCCCAGGCCGGCGCCGAGCGAGGCGGCGCTTCCGCGGCTGCCGGCGTGGCTTGCACGGTCCGGCGGACGGCGCCAGGCAGCGCGCGTCACCCCGGCCTCGGTGAGCTCGGCGAGCGCTTCGATCCGGTCGCCGGCCGCGCGCAGCGGCTCCTCCTCCAGGCCGGAGAGCAGGCTGCGGTAGAGCGCGCTGCGCGCGCTGAGTTCGTCGTGGGTGCCGTGGTCGGCGATGCGACCGTTGTCGAGCACGACGACCCGGTCGGCCAGGTTCAGCGTCGACAGGCGGTGCGCGATGAGCAGCGTGGTGCGGTCGGCGAGCACCACGCGCAGGTTGTCGTGGATCGCCTCCTCGGTACGCGCGTCGACAGCGCTGGTCGCGTCGTCGAGCACGAGCACCGCCGGGTCGGCAAGGATCGCGCGGGCCAGCGCCACGCGCTGCCGCTGCCCGCCGGACAGGGTCAGCCCGCGCTCGCCGACCACCGTGTCGTACCCGTTCGGCAGTGCGGTCACGAACTCGTGTGCCTGCGCCGCCCGCGCTGCCGCCTCGACGTCGGCGTCGCTCGCGTCGGGACGGCCGTAGGCGATGTTGGCGCGGATCGACTCGGAGAACAGGAAGCTCTCTTCGAAGGCGACGCCCACCGCGTGCCGCAGCGAGTGCAACGTGATGTCGCGCAGGTCGTGCCCGTCGAGCAGCACGCGACCGGCGGTCGGGTCGTGGAAGCGCGAGAGCAGCGCGGTCAGCGTCGACTTGCCGCTGCCGCTCGAGCCCACGACTGCGACGCGTTCGCCGGCGGCGACGTGCAGTGACAGCCCGTCCAGCACCGGGCCGTCGCCGAAGTCGTACGAGACGTCCTCGAAGCGCAGGTCGCCGCGCACGGTCTCGAGTTCCACCGCCTCGGGGGCGTCGACGATCGCCGGGCGCAGATCGATGAGCTGGAAGATCCGCTCCGCGCCGGCGCGGGCCTGCTGCCCGACGGCGAGCACCGCGGCGAGTTGGCGCGCGGGTGCGACGAATTGGCCCACGTAGGTCGAGAACGCGAGGAACGTGCCGAGCGTGATGCTGCCGTGGATCGCGAGCAGGCCGCCCAGCAGGAGGATCGCGACCTGCGCGAAGGTGGGGATCGCCTCGAGCAGCGGCTGGTAGCGGGCGAGCAACCGGGTCGCGCGCATGCGCGAGCCGTAGAGGCGCTGCGCCGCGTCGACGAGCCGGTTGAGCTCGCGCTCCTCCTGGCCGAAGGCCTTCACGACCCGGACGCCGGTGACGTCCTCGTCGACGATCTGCGCGAGATCGCCCTCGCGTTGTTGTGCGTCCCAGTTGGCTGGGAACACGTGCTGGCGCAGGCGGAAGGACACCGCGAACAGCGCGGGCATGATGACCAGCGCGAGCAGGGCGAGCAGTGGCGACAGCGCGAACATCACCACCAGCGACAGCAGCATCATCAGCAGGTTTCCTGTCATCAGCGGCAGGAAGTTCAGCAGGCCCTGGACGAGCGTCGAGTCGGAGTTCGCGCGTGAGACGAGTTGACCCGTGGGCAGCGTCGACAACGTAGCCCGATCGAGGTGCTGCAGCCGGTCGTGGATCGCGTTGCGCAGTTCGAGCTGCACGCCGAGCGCCATCTGACCGCCGCGGTAACGCCGCACGTACGCCAGCACGAAGGTGAGGGTCGCCGCGGCGAACAGCATGATCAGCCACGGCCACAGCGAATCGGTGCCGGCGACGATCACCTTGTCGATGATCTGTCGGGCGATCAACGGCACGAGCACCTGCGCGGCCGTGCCGATCACCGCGGCGGTGATCGCGATGATCACGTTGCGGCGCTGGTGCATGACGACGCCGAACAGGCGACGTGCCCAGCCGGGTTGTTGCTCGCTCAAACCGTCACCCGCGCGCTCGCGTAGGCCTCGATGCCGGCGCTGAGCCGGCACAACGCCGCCGACGTCTCGGCCGGCCTCTTGGTGTGCGCGAGGACGGCGTCCAGTCGCTCGCGCATGGCGTCCTCTGCAACCCGCAGCGCCCGGGCACCGGAGGGGGTGATCCGCAAGGTGATCGCGCGCTGGTCGCCGGCCACGTCCTCGCGCGTCAACAGCCCGCGCCGGCACAGCGCCTCGACACTTGCGCTTATCGCCGGCTTGCCCAACGCCAACCGTCGGGCGACGCGCGAGGCGCGCTCGTCCCCGTCGGCGACGGCGGCCAGGACGCGGTAGTGGGCCATCGACAGTTCGCCACACTCGCGTTCGAGGATGCGGGACAACCGCGCGACGGCGCGGACGGCTTCAACATCGATCACTGCACCAACAGTACGCCCGATGGTTCGACCGTCGAACTAACCGGTGCGGAGCGCCGGGTGCCCCGGGTCGTCCACCTTGATGACGATGTCGGCGAGCTCCGCCGGGCCGACCTCCTCGTCGTAGCGCTCGAACGCGGGCAGCGTCCAGGCCTGGTCGCCCGGCGTGCGCCGGGCGCGTGCCGCCGGGGACATCAGCAGGTGCACGACCCGGTCGAAGGGCAGGCCGAGACCCTGCAGGAACGCCCCGCTCACGACCAGGACGGTGCCCTCGGCCAGCGGGACGGGTTCGGCCCGGGTGGCGCGGTTGGTCACCGGGTCGCGCAACGACGGCAGGTAGTGATCGCCGGCCGCGAGAACCTCGCGCCGCAGCGCGCCGGCATCGAGCCAGTTGAGGTAGCTCTCGGCGTCCTCGCGGCCGTACTCGAGGCGCAGCGA
>DATBTJ010000071.1:0-1590 GCA_036559305.1 Jatrophihabitans sp. | reverse complement strand
CGCCGCGGGCATGAACATGCTGCGGGTGCCGGGCATCGGCTGCTATGAGAGCGACGAGTTCTACGACGCCTGCGACCGGCTGGGGATCCTCGTCTGGCAGGACTTCATGTTCGCCAATCTCGACTACCCCGAGTCCGACGAGCAATTCATGGAGGGCGTGCGGCGCGAAGCGACGCAGGTGCTCGGCGCACTCGGACCGCGCCCCAGCCTCGCGGTGCTGTGCGGCGGTAGCGAGGTGGCCCAGCAGGTCGCGATGCTCGGGTTGGACCCGCAGCTCGCAAACGGGCCGTTGTACGGCGAGCTGTTGCCATCGCTGGTACGGCAGGCCGGCGTCGACGCGCCATACATACCGTCGACGCCGTGGGGTGGCGACCTCCCGTTCCGCCCCGGCGCCGGCGTCGCCAACTACTACGGGGTCGGCGCCTACCGCCGTCCGCTGACCGACGCCCGGCTGGCCGGCGTGCGGTTCGCGGGAGAGTGCCTGGCCTTCGCCAACGTGCCCGACGACGAGGCACTCGAGCCGCTGGCCGCAGCCGCTGCAAGCCCCGTGCACCACCCGCGCTGGAAGGCGGGGGTGCCGCGCGATGCAGGCGCGGGTTGGGATTTCGACGACGTTCGCGACCACTATCTGCGCGAGCTGTTCGGCGTCGATCCGGTGGCGTTGCGGAGCTCTGACGCCGAGCGGTACCTGGAGCTGTCGCGCACCGTCAGCGGTGAGGTGATGGCCGAGGTGTTCGGAGAGTGGCGACGCGCGGGGTCGCCGTGCGGCGGCGGGCTGGTGCTGTGGCTGACCGACCAGGTCCCGGGCGCAGGCTGGGGCGTGCTGGATCATCGCGGCGAGCCGAAGGTCGCCTGCCACCACCTGCGGCGCGCACTGGCGCCGGTCGCGGTCTGGAGCACCGACGAGGGGCTTGACGGCATCGCCGTCCACGTCGCCAACGATCTGCCGGTGGCGCTTGTGACGACGCTGCGCATCGCGCTGTACCGCGATCTCGAAGTCCGCGTCGACGAGGCACGCCACGACGTCGAGCTCGAGCCGCACACGTGCAGGACGTACAACGTCGAGGCGATCCTCGGCCGGTTCGCCGACGTGTCGTGGGCCTACAGGTTCGGGCCGCCCGCGCAGGACCTGATCGTGGCGAGTCTGGAGCGAGAGGGCGCCGAGATGCTGTCGCAGTGCTTCCGGCTGCCGGTCGGACGACCGCTGCGCCGCGAGATGCCGGAGCGGCTCGGAGTCGAGGTCCACGCCCAGGAGACGGGCGAGGACACGGCGACGCTGACCGTGTCGAGCGAGAGATTTCTCTACGGCGTGCGGCCGAGCGTCCCCGGCTTCTGCCCTGAAGATGATGCGTTCTGCGTCGAGCCGGGCCACCCGCGCCCGGTGTTGCTACGGCGGATCGCGTCCGGCGGCGAGCCGCCCCAGGGGAGCATCACTGCCCTGAACCTTGATGGCCGGGTGCCAGTCGCAGCGGTGGTGCCGGCATGAGCTCCACGGTGTGCGAGGGGCGGCTGCAGCCCGCGGTGCTCGCCCTGGAGCCCGATCCGGTACACGCGATCCTGCACCTGCCGCCCGCCGACTGCGTCCGCAAG
>DATBTJ010000070.1:0-17641 GCA_036559305.1 Jatrophihabitans sp. | reverse complement strand
CGTCGCCGAGCACGGGCCGCAGCGGCTCGGGCCGGGCGCGCTGGCCGGTCGCACCGTGCTCGTCGCGGGCGGTGCCGGCGCGGTCGGCAACGCCGCGATCCAGCTCGCCCGCTGGAGCGACGCCACGGTGATCACGACCGTCAGCAGCGCGGCGAAGGCGCAACTGGCCGCGCGGGCCGGCGCCGACCACATCGTGAACTACCGCGAGGAGGACGTCGTGCAGCGCGTGCGCGCGATCGCACCGCACGGCGTGGACGCGATCGTCGAGGTCTCGCCCGCGGCGAACGCGGCGATCGACAGCGAGATGGCGGCGATCGGCGCCTCGATCGCCGTCTACGCCAACGACGGCGGCAGCGAGTTCGCCCTGCCGGTGCGCGCCAACATGACCACCAACGCACGCTGGCAGTTCGTGCTGCTCTACACCGCGCCGCACGAGGCCAAGGTGCGCGCGATCGAGGACGTGTCGGCAGCGGTGCTCGACGACGCGATCGGGGTCGGCGACGACCGCGGCCTGCCGTTGCACCACTTCCCGCTCGAGGACGCCGCCGCCGCCCACGCCGCGGTCGAGGGCGGCGTGACCGGCAAGGTGTTGATCGACGTCGTCACCTGACGGCGAGGCCCGTCGTCGTCTCAGCGGCCGGCCCAGCTGAAGGTCGGCGCTGAGCGTCCCCGACCCGCAAGGGCGACCCATCTAGGATCGACGGTCGTGAATACGGCATGGCGCGCCCGCGCCCAAGAGATCGCCCGGTCGGGCGACGTCATTGGTGGCGTGGTCCCGGTGCTGCTCGCGCTGGCCCTGTGGACCCGGTTCGACCTGCACGCCTGGGTCAACCGCGACTCCTTCCTCTACCTGTACGGCGGGGAGCGGGTGCTCGCCGGCCAGCCGCCGTACGTCAGCATGATGGACCCGAAGGGGCCGATCTCCTCGATCCTGGCCGCCGGTGGCATCGAGGTTGCCCGCATCTTCGGCCGCAATGACATCCAGGTGGTGCGGATCGAGTTCTTGGCCCTGGCGGTGGCGGGCGCCCTCGGGGTTTACCTGCTCGTGCGGAGACTGACCGGCGCGTGGTTGCCGGCAATGCTGGGCGCCATCGTGTTCACGACGTTCCGTTCCTTCGCGTTCAACGCGGTGGCCGGGCCGGAGGGTCACCTGCCGGGCGACGTGTTCCTCATCTTCACGCTGTGGCTCACGCTCAGCAGGCGGTGGTACTTGGCCGGGATCGCCGGCGCGCTGGCCTTTCTGACCTGGCAACCGCTGTTCATCTTCCCGATCGCCGTGCTGGTGTGCGCCATTGCGTGGTCACCCGACAACCGGGGCCGTGCCGCGCTAACAGCGCTGGGTGGCCTGGCGACCCCCACGATCCTCCTGGTCATCTACTACGGCTGGGGCGGTCACCTGCGCGCTCTGTTCAACGGGTTGGTGTTGTATCCGGTGACCGGCGTGGTGCGGCACCCCAGCACGTTGACGTATCGGATCGTGTTCTTCTTCCGCGACACCCACAACATCTACGGTCCGGTTGCGTACCTGCTGTACCTGGGTTTGATCGTGCTGCTGGGTGCAGCGGTCTGGACGGTGGTGACGGCCCCACGGCGCGGCGCCGCGCTGCTGGACCCGCTGGTGCTGCTCATGGCGGGCACCCTGCTGGTGCAGCTGCTGTACATCGCCTATGACTACATCGGCTACCCGCACAGCTTCACGGTGCTGCCGTACGCGGTGGCCGGCCTCGGCTGGGGCCTCGCCAAGCTGCTCGCACCCGCGGTGTGGGGGCAGCAGCAGTGGTTCCGCCCCGCTCTCGCGGCGCTGGTGGCAGTGCTCGTGGTGTTCAGCTTCGTCAGTTTTTCCCGGCCGGCCGGACGACGGGCCACCGTGGCGGTCGAGCAGGCCGGCGCGTGCGCGATCCAGCGTTCCCTCGTCCCCGGCACGCCGTTGTGGACGATCGACAACCCCGGGCCGCTGGTCCTGCTGCACCGCCGGCAGCCGGACAACTACCCGTACGTCGGCGGCGGGCTGGACGTGTGGAAGGTCCGGCACACCCGCGGCGGGTTCCGCGGCTGGATGCACCAGATCCAGGCAAGTCACACCTCGATCGTGGTGTTCATGTCCTGGTTGTGGGGCAAGTACCAGAAGCCGATCAGGCACTGGCTCTACGTCCACGGCTACCGTCGCGGGACCATCGGCATCTGGAAGGTCTATGTGAACAAGGCCGCTCGGGCGCGGATGGCCGCGGAGCAGATCGCCTTCACCCACGGCAAGCGCACCTGGCCGAGCACCACGACCGGCAAGCGGTACACCGTTACCAACTGTCCCGTGCCGAGCACCTCGACTGCGCGCCGCGGATTTGCCCCGAACGGCTCCTGAGCATTACCAAGGACACGTGACCGAACCACCACGCATCACTCAGGACGGCCGCATCGGGCAGGTCGACGCGAGTATCGTCCCGCGCTTCGCCGGCGCCGCCACCTTCGCGCGGCTGCCACGACTGGACGAGCTCGGCGACTCCGCCGCGGTCGACGTCGCGGTGGTCGGCATCCCGTTCGACTCGGGCGTCAGCTACCGGCCGGGGGCCCGCTTCGGCCCCGCGCACGTGCGCGAGTCCTCGCGCCTGCTGCGTCCGTACAACCCGGTCCTGGACACCGAACCGTTCGGCGCGCTGCAGGTCGTGGACGCCGGCGACCTCGCGGTCAACCCGTTCTCGATCGACGAGGCGGTGCGCGACATCGAATCGGGCGCCCGGGTGCTGATGGAACGCGCCACCCGTCCGGTGGTGATCGGGGGCGACCACACGATCGCCCTGCCGATGCTGCGTGCCGTCGCGGCCGCCCACGGCCCGATCTCGGTGGTGCACTTCGACGCGCACCTGGACACCTGGGACACCTACTTCGGTGCGCCGGTCACGCACGGCACCCCGTTCCGGCGGGCGGCCGAGGAGGGCCTGCTCGACCCGGAGGGTTGCCTGCACGTCGGGGTGCGCGGCCCGCTGTACGCCCGCAGCGACCTCGACGACGACGCGTCGCTGGGCTTCCAGATCATCGCGGCGGCGGAGGTCGACGACCTCGGCGTGCGCGGCATCATCGAGTTGATGCACGACCGGGTGGGGGACCGGCCGGTGTACGTGTCGGTCGACATCGACGTGCTCGACCCGGCCTTCGCGCCGGGCACCGGGACGCCCGAGTCCGGTGGCCTGCTCAGCCGCGAGCTGCTGGCGGTGCTGCGCGGGTTCGCCGGGGTGAACGTGGTGGGCGCGGACGTCGTCGAGGTCGCGCCGGCCTACGACCACGCCCAGATCACCGGGATCGCCGCCTCGCATGCGCTGTACGAGCTCATCTCGGCGATGTCGGTCGACTAGCGCGGCCGCGCGAGGAGCTACGGCAGCAGGCCGCGCACGAAGGACGCCTGGCCGGCGTGCTGCAGATCGTCGTTGACGACGCTGACCAGCCGCACGCCCAGGGTCACCGGCGGGTCCCAGTTCTCGTCGACCACGGTGTCCAGATCGCCCGCCGTCACGGTGCGGACGAATCGCTGCGTCGCCTCGTGCACCGCGTCGTGGTAGCCGAGCAGCAATTCGGCGGGCGCGCGCACCGCGGCGACCTGCTCGAAGGTGTGGCCGTAGCCGTGCTCGGAGATCTCGAAGGGCAGATTGAACCGGTCGTACCAGTCCGGCCAGACCTGCTCGGTGCCGGCGACGCCGGCGACGTGGTCGTCCTGCACCCGCGACAGATGCCAGACCAGCCACGCGATCGAGTTCGAGCGGCCGTCGATGCGATGGGTCAGCTGGTCCTCGGTCAGGCCGTCCACCGCGCTGTGCACGGTCTGCTTGATGCGGTCGAAGCCGTCGGCAAGCAGGTCGGCTACATCCATCGTCACTCCTCAGGTCGGCGCAGGCCCTCGAATGCCACCGCGCACACCGCGTCGGACAGATCCGAATGCGCCGGGCGGTACCACTCGACCAACGAGTTCACCATGCCGAACAGCAGCCGGGCGGTGACGGCCGGGTCCACGTCGGGACGGATGTCGCCGTCGGCCTCGGCCTGCTTGACCAGCCCGGCGACGTAGCGGTCGAACTGGCGGCGCCGGTTGAGCGCGGCCCGCTCGACCTCGGTGTTGCCGCGGGCGCGCAGCAGCAGGGTGACGTAAGGCAACCGCTGCTGCAGCACGCCCACGCTGCCGCGCACGAGGTGCTCGAGCTTGTCGACAGCCGGGGCGTCGAGGCGGCGCGTACGCTCGAGCACCTCGAACAGGCCGTCGAGGGCCCGGTCCATCGCCAGGCGCAGCAACTCGTCCTTGCTCGCGACGTGGTGATAGATCGCCGACTTGCTGATCCCGAGGCGCTGCGCGAGATCCTCCATCGACGTGCCGTCGTAGCCGCGCTCGTTGAAGACCGTCACGGCGACGGTCAGCAGCGACTCGAGGTCGTAGCCGGGGCGGCCCCGCCGGGTCGCAGTCAATTCTTGAGCCGGTGTGAGCGGCCGCGGAACTCCGCGACGACCTGGTCGCCGCAGCACACGGTGACGTCGTAGATCGCATTGCGGCCGAACTCGGTGCGTAGCGCGGCGGTCGCCGTCAATTCGTCGCCGAGCCGGGCGGGGGCGACGAAGGTGATGTCCGCGTCGGCGGCGACGGTGGGGGCGTGCACGCTGTTGCAGGCGGCCGCGAACGCGGTGTCGGCCAGGGCGAACACCAGCCCACCGTGGGCGATCTCGTACCCGTTGACCATGTCCGCGCGCACGATCATCCGGGCGCTCGCCCGGCCCTCACCCCACGAGTCGACGGTGATGCCGAGCGCCCGCGAGGCGGCGTCGGAGTCGATCATCGACGCGACCGGGTCAACCGGGTCGCCCTGGCGCTCCAGCACGTCCGGAGGATAACCTACAAACCGTTCGGTCAGTAATTCCTTGCGGGAGACGATGGTGACGATGACTGCTCTGCGCAGCTATGTCGGCGACACATGGGTGACGCCCGACGACGAGGGCGCGCCGGTGCACGACGCGGTGACCGGCGAGGAGGTCGCCCGCGTCTCCACCAAGGGCATCGACATGCGCTCGGCGCTCGAGCACGGACGCTCGGTCGGCGGCCCGGCGCTGCGCGAGCTCACCTTCCACCAGCGCGCGGCGCTGTTGAAGGACGTCGGCCGCATGCTGCGCGAGCACCGCGAGGAGCTCTACGCCCTCTCGGCCCGTACCGGCGCCACCCTGTTCGACTCGCGCTTCGACATCGACGGCGGCATCGGCGTGCTGCTCAGCTACGCGAGCAAGGCCAAGCGTGAGCTGCCGAACGAGCAGGTCGTCGTGGAAGGCGCGCCGGAACCGCTCGGGCGCGGTGGGCAGTTCCTGGGCCAGCACATTCTCTCCCCGCTGCGCGGGGTCGCCGTCCAGATCAACGCGTTCAACTTCCCGGTCTGGGGGCCGCTGGAGAAGTTCGCACCCGCCTTCATCGCCGGCGTGCCGACCCTGGTCAAGCCCGCCTCGCAGACCGCCTACCTCACCTCGCGCATGATCGAGCTCGTCGTCGAGTCGGGCCTGCTGCCCGAGGGGGCGCTGCAGTACGTGTGCGGCAATGCCGGTGACCTGCTCGACCACCTCGAGGAGCAGGACCTCGTCGGCTTCACCGGCTCCGCGTCGACCGCGCAGCGGCTGCGCTCGCACCCCACCGTGGTCGCTCGTGCGGTGCGCTTCAACGCCGAGGCCGACTCGCTGAACTGCTCGATCCTCGGCCCCGACGCCGCGCCCGGCACGCCGGAGTTCCACCTGTACGTCAAGCAGTTGCTGCAGGAGATGACGGTCAAGGCCGGCCAGAAGTGCACGGCGATCCGGCGCGCGTTCGTACCGGCCGCGATGGTCGACGACGTGGTCGACGCGATGACGGCCGAGCTCGCGAAGGTGACGGTCGGCAACCCGTCCGCCGAGGGCGTGCGCATGGGCGCGCTCGCCAGCCTCGAGCAGCGCGAGGAGGTCCGTCGCTCGCTCAAGGCGCTGCAGTCGGCGGCCACGATGGTCTACGGCGACCCCGAGCGCGTCGAGGTCGTCGACGCCGATGCCGAGCGCGGGGCGTTCCTGTCCCCGATCCTGCTGCGTGCCGACGACGCGGCCGCCGAGGAGGTGCACGCGGTCGAGGCGTTCGGCCCGGTGTCGACGGTCATCGGCTACCGCGACGTCGCCGACGTGGTCGACCTCGCCGCCCGCGGGCGCGGCAGCCTGGCGGGCTCGGTCGTCACCGGCGACACCGAGTTCGCCCGCGAGGTCGTGCTCGGCGTCGCGCCGTGGCACGGCCGGTTGCTCGTGCTCGACCAGGCCGCCGCGGCCGAATCGACCGGTCACGGTTCGCCGCTGCCGATGCTCGTCCACGGCGGCCCGGGCCGCGCCGGCGGCGGGGAGGAACTCGGCGGCATCCGCGGGGTGTTCCACCACATGCAGCGCACCGCCGTCCAGGCCAGCCCGAGGGTGCTCGGTGCGATCACCGACCGGTGGGTCGCCGGGGCGCCCCGTGCCGAGGGCGACCACCCGTTCCGCAAGTCCCTCGAGACGCTGCGCGTCGGCGACACCGTGGTCGGCGGTCCGCGCCCGGTGCGGCTGGAGGACATCGAGCACTTCGCCGAGTTCACCGGCGACACCTTCTACGCCCACATGGACGAGGAGGCCGCGCGGGCCAACCCGTTCTTCGGCGGTCGAGTCGCGCACGGCTACCTGATCGTCTCGCTCGCCGCGGGCTTGTTCGTGCACCCCGACCCGGGCCCGGTGCTCGCGAACTACGGCGTGGACAACCTGCGCTTCCTCACACCGGTCTATCCCGGTGACGAGCTGACGGTGACGCTGACCTGCAAGCAGATCAGCCCGCGCGAGGGCGAGTACGGCGAGGTGCGTTGGGACGCCGACGTGACCAACCAGGACGGTGCCTCCGTCGCCAAGTACGACGTCCTCACCATGGTTGCGAAGGTGTGGGAATGACCGAGACGCTCGAAGCACACTTCGACGACACGATCGGGCACGAGCGGCGCATCGAACCGCGCGACTGGATGCCGGACGCCTATCGCAAGACGATGATCCGGCAGATCGCACAGCACGCGCACTCGGAGATCATCGGGATGCAGCCTGAGGGCAACTGGATCACCAGGGCGCCGTCCTTACGCCGTAAGGCGATTCTGCTCGCCAAGGTGCAGGACGAAGCCGGGCACGGCATGTACCTCTACTCGGCGGCCGAGACGCTCGGAGCCGATCGCGCCGATCTCACCGAGATGCTGATCAGCGGACGGCAGAAGTACTCCTCGATCTTCAACTACCCGACGCTGAGCTACGCCGACGTCGGCGTGATCGGCTGGCTGGTCGACGGCGCCGCGATCTGCAACCAGGTGCCGCTGTGCCGCTCGTCCTACGGCCCGTACGCGCGCGCGATGATCCGCATCTGCAAGGAGGAGTCGTTCCACCAGCGGCAGGGCTACGAGCTGCTGATGACGATGATGCGCGGCACCGACGAGCAACGCCAGATGGTGCAGGACGCGACTAACCGGTTCTGGTGGCCGTCGCTGATGATGTTCGGCCCGCCCGACGACCAGTCGCCCAACACCGAGCGTTCGATGGCGTGGGGCATCAAGCGGCACACCAACGACGAGCTGCGCCAGCGCTTCGTCGACATGAGCGTGCCGCAGGCCGAGAAGCTCGGCGTCACCCTGCCCGACCCCGACCTGCGCTGGAACACCGCGCGCGGCCAGTACGACTTCGGCAGCATCGACTGGGACGAGTTCATGGCCGTCATCAAGGGCAACGGGCCGTGCAACACCCAGCGCATCGAGCACCGCCGTCGCGCCCATGAGGACGGCGCCTGGGTGCGCGAGGCAGCCACCGCCCACGCCGCGAAGGGGCTGCGATGAAGGCGGACTGGCCCCTCTACGAGGTCTTCCTGCGCGGCAAGCGCGGCCTGAACCACGTCCACGTCGGATCGCTGCACGCCGCCGACCCGCAGATGGCCCTGCACCACGCGCGCGATCTCTACACCCGCCGCAACGAGGGCGTCAGCATCTGGGTGGTCGCCGCCACCGACATCACCGCGAGCAGCCCGGACGAGAAGGACCCGTTCTTCGACCCGTCGGGTGACAAGGTGTACCGGCACCCGACGTTCTACGACATCCCCGACGACGTTCCGCATATGTGAGTGGGCTGACGATGAGCGACGACACCCCGTACGACCACTTGAGCGACGAGGACGGCGACGACCACCGCTGGGCCTTCGGCACCGGCTTCACCGATCCGCTGCAGGGCGTCGACACCACGATCCCGGCCGGTGTCGATCCGCAGGCGCTGGCCACCTACTGCCTGATGCTGGGCGACGACGCGCTGGTCTACAGCCACCGCTTGCAGCAGTGGATGACGCACATGCCGGAACTGGAGGAGGAGACCGCGCTCGCCAACATCGCGCTCGACCTGCTCGGTCAGGCCCGCCTGCTGCTCGCGCGTGCCGCGACGATCCTCGACACCACCGAGGACCGGCTGGCGTTCTTCCGCACCGAACGCGAGTTCCGCAACGTGCGCCTGGTCGAGCATCGTGATGCCGACTTCGCCGAACTGGTGGCGCGGCTGCTGATCTTCAGCGCCTGGCGTCTCGCGCTGTTCGAGCGGCTGGGCACGTCACGCGACCCGGTGCTCGCGGCGATCGCAGGCAAGGCCGTGAAGGAACTCACCTACCACCGCGACTACGCCGCGCAATGGGTCGTGCGCCTCGGCGACGGCACCGAGGTCTCACGTACGAAGGTGCAGACCGCGTTGAACGCGGTGTGGCCGCTGGTCGACGAACTGTTCCGGCCGTGCACCGACCCCGCACTCGACGCCGTCGCCGACCGCGCGGAGGTGGACGTCGTGCTCGACACCGTGTTCGCCACCGCGACGCTGGAGCGCCCCGACGTCGCACCGCGTGCCGCCGTCGCCGGGAGCACCGGCCGTGACGGCGTGCACACCGAGGCGCTCGGTTACGTGCTCGCCGAACTCCAGTCGATCGCGCGCAGCTACCCGGACGCCGAATGGTGACCACGACCGCCTACGCCATCGCCGCGCAGGTGCCCGACCCGGAACTGCCGCAGCTCACGCTCGAGGACCTCGGCATCCTGCGGGGTGTCGACGTGGACGGCGACACCGTCACTGCCACGATCACCCCGACCTACTCGGGTTGCCCGGCGATGCGCGAGATCAGCGAGGACCTCACCCATCGGCTGCGGCGCGCGGGCTACCGCGACGTACGCGTGCGTCAACAACTCACCCCGGCGTGGACGAGCGACTGGATCACCGAGCCCGGCCGCGCCAAACTCACGGCGGCCGGCATCGCGCCCCCGCACGCGGCGCCGACACGCAGCGGGCGGGTGCCGCTGACCCTCACCTCCCGGGCACGGATCGCCTGCCCTTACTGCGGATCCCAGCAGACGACGCAGACCGCGCAGTTCAGCGGCACGGCCTGCAAGGCGCTGCATCGCTGTTCGGCCTGCCACGAACCGTTCGAGTCGGTCAAGGCGATCTGATGCCGTCCACGTTCCGTCGGCTCACCGTTGCCCGCGTCGACCGGCTGACCGACGACTCGGCAGCCGTGACCTTCAGGGTTCCTGATGATCTGCACGAGGAATTCGCTTTTGCGCCGGGGCAATCACTGACCCTGAAGCGCGGCGACGAGCGGCGCTCGTACTCGATCTGCGCCCGGGTCGGACGCGCGCCGCGCATCGGCGTGCGCGAGGTTCCCGGCGGCGCGGTGTCGGGCTGGCTCGTGCGCAGCGTGCAGGCCGGCGACGTGGTCGAGGTGCAGCCGCCGAGCGGCTCGTTCACGCCGGACCTGCAGACGCCCGGACACCACGTCCTGATCGCTGCGGGCTCGGGCATCACCCCGATGCTGTCGATCGCCGGGTCCGTCCTCGCCGCGCACGACGAGTCGAGCGTGACGCTGTTCTACGGCAACCGGCGCACCGACTCGGTGATGTTCGCCGACGAGGTCGCCGATCTCAAGGATGCCTACCCCGCGCGGATGCGGCTCGTGCACGTGCTCAGCCGTGAGCCGCAGGAGGTCGAGCTGTTCACCGGCCGCCTGGACGCCGTGAAGCTGCGCAGCCTGCTACCGGTCACCGTCGACGTCGCCGACGTCGACCACTGGTGGCTGTGCGGGCCGTTCGGCATGGTCACCGACGCGATGCAGGTACTGGACGAACTCGGCGTCGAACGCGCTCGCATCCACCGTGAGCTGTTCTATGTCGAACCCGAGCCGCCGGCCGAGGTGCACCACGTCGATGCGCCCGCCGGGCCGGGCGCCGAGGTGACGGTCGTGCTCGACGGCCGCAGCAGCACCGTCGTCGTCACGCCGGGCACGCCGATCCTGGACGCGGCGCAGAAGTCGCGGCCCGACCTGCCGTTCGCCTGCAAGGGCGGCGTGTGCGGCACCTGCCGTGCGCTGGTCACACACGGCGAGGTGACGATGCGCCGCAACTACGCCCTCGAGGACGACGAGGTGGCCGAGGGCTACGTGCTGACCTGCCAGGCGCTGCCGCAGAGCGACGAGGTCACCGTCGACTACGACGCATAGGAGGACGCGACCGATGCAGGACCGCACGCCCCGACCCGAGGATCTCGACCCCATCGAACGCGTCTCCGTCGACGAGCTGCGTGCGCTGCAGCTGGAACGGCTGCAGTGGTCGCTGCGCCACGCGTACGAGAACGTCGCGCACTACCGGGCCGCGTTCGACGCGGCCGGCGTGCGTCCCGACGACTGCAAGAGTCTGGACGACTTGGCGAGATTTCCCTTCACCACCAAGGCGGATCTGCGCGAGAACTACCCCTTCGGCATGTTCGCCGTGCCGCGCGAGCAGGTGTCGCGGATCCATGCGAGCAGCGGCACCACCGGGCGTCCCACCGTCGTCGGCTACACCGCCGAGGACATCCGGACCTGGGCGACGGTGATGGCCCGCTCGATCCGGGCCAGTGGCGGCCGTCCCGGGGACAAGGTGCACGTCGCGTACGGGTACGGCCTGTTCACCGGCGGGCTCGGCGCGCACTACGGCGCAGAGGCGCTCGGCTGCACGGTGATTCCGGTGTCCGGCGGCATGACGGAGCGGCAGGTGACGCTGATCCGCGACTTCGAGCCGGACGTGATCATGGTGACGCCGTCGTACCTGCTCGCGATCGTCGACGAGATGGAGCGGCAGGGCGTCGACCCACGCAGCACCAGCCTGCAGGTCGGCATCTTCGGCGCCGAGCCGTGGACCAACGACATGCGCACGGAGATGGAGCAGCGCCTGGACATGCACGCGGTCGACATCTACGGGCTGTCGGAGGTCATGGGCCCGGGCGTCGCGAACGAGTGTGTCGAGACCAAGGACGGGCTGCACATCTGGGAGGACCACTTCTACCCCGAGGTGATCGACCCGGTCAGCGGCGAGGTGCTGCCGGACGGCGAGGAGGGCGAGCTCGTATTCACCAGCCTCACCAAGCAGGCGATGCCGGTGGTGCGCTACCGCACCCGCGACCTGACCCGGCTGTTGCCCGGTACCGCGCGCACCATGCGCCGGATGGAGAAGATCACCGGCCGCACCGACGACATGATCATCCTGCGCGGCGTGAACCTGTTCCCGACCCAGATCGAGGAGCTCATCCTGCGCACCCCGGCGCTGTCACCGCACTTCCAGTGCGTGCTCTCACGCAGCAACCGGCTGGACGAGTTGACCGTGCGCGTCGAGCGCCGCGCGGATGCCGGCGCCGCCGACGCCGCCTCGGCCGGTGACCGGCTGCGCACGCTGGTCAAGAGCACCATCGGCGTCAGCGTGACCGTCGACGTGGTCGACCCGGACGGGGTCGAGCGGTCGATGGGAAAGATGCGCCGCATCGTCGACAACCGGCCGCGCTGACCGGGCCCTTCCCAGCAGATCGCTGCAGTGCAATAGTCCGATACGTCCGAGTTCGAGTTCGTCCGTCCCGAGGTGGAATCGTGCGCCGTCTGACCGTCCTGCTCGCCGGCCTGGTATCAGCGTTCGCGCTCGTGCCCGGCGGTGCGGCGCTCGCCGGCACCCAGGGAGCGCGCGCCGTCCTGACCCACCAGGGGGTCGTCACCCGCCAGGACATCCCGAGCCGGGCGGCCTCGGAGACCGACACCGTCGTCGAGCCCGACGTCGCGGTCGACCCGCTCGACGGCCGGATCGCCATCGCCGCCGCGCACGACTCGCGCTATTCGGACGGCGGCGCCGTGGACATCTCGGTCGCCTGGACGCGCAACGGCGGGCGCACCTGGCAGCACAAGCCGATCCGCGGCATCACCAAGGCGGCCGGCGGCACCTGGGCGCGGGCCTCGGACCCGGTGCTCGCGTTCGGGCCGGACGGCACCGCCTACCTGTCCGTGCTCGCGGTCTCGCTGAAGTGCCCGTCCGCGGTCGTGGTGCTGCGCTCGCACGACGGGGGCCAGCACTGGAGCAAGCCGGTGTACGCGCACAAGAGCACGTCGTGCGCCTACTCCGACGACAAGAACTGGCTGGTCGTCGACCGGTCCAAGGCCAGCCCGCACTACGGCCGCGTCTACCAGTTCTGGACACCGTTCATCTCGCGCGGCAACACCGCCGTCGGCTCGCCGCAGGTGGTGCGGTGGTCCGACGACCACGGCCGGACGTGGAGCTCGACGCACAACGTGCTGGCCGACAACCACGGCACGCAGAACTCGCAACCGATGATCCTGCCGAACGGCACGATCGTGGACACCTTCTACGACTACGGCGCCGGCTGGCACGTGCCGGATTCGGTCGGCGGCACGCCCGAGGCGGTCGGGGCGAAGCAGCGGCGTGTGTACGCGGCGCCGCGCGCGCCGATCAACGCCAAGGGCTCGGTGTACGCGGCGACCTCGACCGACGGCGGCGCCACCTGGTCGCGCGAGCACGAGGTCGTCAACAACGCCGGCGGTTACGCCGGCGGGGTGCGCTGCTGCCTGTTCGCGGCCGACATCGACGCGGTCACCCACCGGATGTACGTCGCCTACGAGGGCGGCGTCCGCGACACCGACCCGGTGTATCTGAGCTGGTCGAGCGACGGCACGCAGTGGTCCTCGCCCACGCAGGTGTCGCGCGGCGACCGCAGCGGGGTCCAGCGGGTCAACGTCGACGTCGTCGCGCGGGCCGGCCACGTGTACGTGAGCTACGGCCGGCGCACCGACGCCGAGCAGAGCGGCGGGTACGTCCAGCAGCAGCTGTCGAGTTCGGGCAACGGCGGACGCACCTTCGCAGCGCCCGTCTCGATCGGCCCGCGGTCGGTGCTGAAGTACGCGGCGCAGGCGGGCGGCTACTTCCCGGGCGACTACATCGGCGAGGCGCTCACCCCGAAGCGGCTCTACATCGTGTGGGCGGTGTCGTCGAAGCCGCCGGCGACGTCGACCTCGAAGTACCACCAGGTGATCTTCGGGGCCACCCTGCGACCCTGACCCCGCGCCGAAGGTTGTCACGTCACTAAGCTCGCGGGCGTGGCTGACACGACCCTGACCATCGCCGTGACGACCTCGCCGACCCGGGCGCGCCTCGAGGTGCTCGTCGTCGGCCTCGCCGCGCTGATGGTGTCGCTGTCGCAGTCGCTGCTGGTGCCCGTCCTGCCGGTGCTGCCCGATCTGCTGCACACCTCGGCCGCGAACGTCGAGTGGCTGCTCACCTCGACGCTGCTGGTCGGCGCGGTGGCGGTGCCGACGTTCGGCCGGTTGGGGGACATGTTCGGCAAGCGCCGGCTGCTGATGATCGCCGTCGGGGCGCTGACGCTCGGGTCGCTGCTCGACGCCGTCACCGACAACCTCGCCCTGCTCATCCTCGGACGGGCGATCCAGGGCGCCTCGCTCGCCGGGATCCCGCTCGGCATCAGCCTGCTGAGCTCGCTGCTGCCCCGCGAGCGGGTGCCCTCGGCGATCGCGCTGATCAGCGCGATGCTCGGCGTCGGCGGGTCGCTGGGGCTGCCGCTGGCCGGGCTGGTCGCCGAGCACGCCGACTACCACGTCCTGTTCTGGATCACCGCGGTCGCCGGTGCGGCGTCCCTCGCCGCGACCGCGCTCGTGGTACCCGAGGCCGGCAACCGTGCCGGCGGACGGGTGGACTTCGTCGGGACGGCCGTGCTGTCGGCCGCCCTCGTCGCCCTGCTGCTGCCGCTCGCGCAGGGCAACCAGTGGGGCTGGTCGTCGGTACGCACGGTGGGCCTGCTGCTGCTCTCCGCCGTCCTGCTGATCGGGTTCGTCGCTTACGAGCGCCGGGTGCGCGACCCGCTGGTCGACATCCGCGCGACCACCCGCCGGCCGATCGTGCTCACCAACGTCGCCTCGATCCTGTTCGGGTTCGCGCTGTTCGCGAGCCTGATCGGCACCGCCTCTTACGTCGAGGCGCCGGCCGCGAGCGGGTACGGCTTCGGCTCGTCCATCGTGGTCGGCGGCCTGTGCCTGCTGCCGAGCGGACTGGTGATGCTGCTGCTCTCACCGGTCGCGGCCAAGCTGATCAACGCCTGGGGTGCCCACCGCACCCTCGCGTTCGCCGCGCTGATCCTGGCCGCCGGGTGGTTGTCGCGCATCGTGCTCACCGACGCGCTGTGGCAGATCGTGCTCGGCACCACGATCGTCGGCGCCGCGACCGGCGTCGGCTACGCGGCGATGCCGGCCCTGATCAACCGCAACACCCCGCCGTCGGAGATCTCTGCGGCCAACGGGCTCAACTCGCTCGCCCGCTCGCTCGGCAGCAGCCTCGCCAGCGCGATCGGCGCCAGCCTGCTCACGGCGAGCACCGTGATCGTCGCCGGGTTCGCGCTGCCGTCACTCGGCGCCTACCGGACGCTGTTCGCCGCGTGCGCCGTCGCCGCCGTACTCGCCGCCGTCGCCGCGCTGTGCATCCCGCACGAGGACCTCCCCGGAGCCCGGGCGCAGGGCTGACCCGAGCGCGAGCGCGGCGGCGAGCAGGCACGGCAGCGCCGACCACCGCGCGGACCCTGCCGCGAGCCAGCCGGCGGCGGCGCTGCCCGCCGTGACCCCGAGGCCGAGGGCGGTCGACTGCCAGCCGAACGACTCCGCCGTCCCACCCGCCCGGTGCGACAGCGCCGTCGACAGCGCGGCGAGCGCGGGGGTGATGCCCAGGCCGAGCACCACGAGCGCGGCCGCGCTCAGCGCGAGGGGCGCCGGGACGAGCAGCCCGGTCGCGCCGGCGAGCTGCACCAGCAGCGCCGCGCGCAGCGGCACCGGGCGGCGCATCGCGACCAGTGCGCCCAGAAGGGTTCCGAGGGTCGCGGCCGTCACCAGCGGTCCGGCCGCACCGGGGTGACCCGCGCCGATCGCGATCGCCGGCGCCGCCACCTCGAGCGTGCCGGTGACCGCACCGACCAGCAGCGTCGAGGCGAGCAGCGGACCGTAGCGCGACAACCCGACCCGGGCCGGCTGCCCGGCACGCGTGGGGACGTCGGCGCACACCAGCCCGAACGCGATCGTGGCGCCCGCCGAGACGCCGGCGACGGTGAGCATCGCCGCGGTCGGCGTGGCCACTGCGTCGACGACGGTGAACAGCACCGGCGCCAGCAGCACGCTGACCGTCTGCACCGCGGTGATCGCGGCGAACACGCGTGACACCGCGTCCGCGGAGCGCCCCGCGGGCCAGGCCGCGCGCATCTGCGTGGCGATCGGCGGCAAGGTCAGCCCGGCGAACAGCGCGGCGAGCGCGAACAGTGCCGGCCAGTGCCGGTGCGCGGCGACGGCGATGAGCAGGTAGGCGGCGCCGTGGGCGGCGCCGCACCCGACCAGCACCGGCGCAGCTGTGTGCCGGTCGAGCGCCCGGCCCTGCACCGGCCGCGCGACGGCCATCCCGATCGCGAAGGCGCTCACCGCGAGCCCGCCGACGGTGACCCCGAGGTGGGTCTGGTGCCCGACCAGCAGCAGCGCCAGGCCGATGACACCCTGGGTCAGCTGCGCGGCGGTGGCCAGCGCGGCCTGGCCGGCGTGCGCGCGAACAGTCACCCCAGCGCCGCGGCGACGATCTCCTTGGCCTCGTCCTGGATCCGAGCGAGATGATCAGGTCCTCTGAACGACTCGGCGTAGAGCTTGTAGACGTCCTCGGTGCCGGACGGGCGGGCGGCGAACCAGCCCTGCTCGCTGACGACCTTCAGCCCGCCGATCGCGGCGCCGTTGCCGGGCGCCTTGGTCAGCTTGTCCAGGATCTTGTCCCCGGCGAGGGCGTCGGCGCTGACGTCGTCGGGCGAGAGCTTGCCGAGCGCCGCCTTCTGCTCGCGGGTCGCGGGCGAGTCGATGCGCGCGTAGGCGGGATCGCCGTGCTGCTCGACGAGCTTCGCGTAACGCTGCGAGGGCGACTCGCCCGTCCGCGCCAGGATCTCGGACGCCAGCAGGCAGAGGATGATGCCGTCCTTGTCGGTGGTCCAGACCGAGCCGTCGTGCTGCAGGAACGACGCGCCGGCGGACTCCTCGCCGCCGAAGGCGACCGAGCCGTCGAGCAGGCCGGGCACGAACCACTTGAAGCCGACCGGCACCTCGAGCAGCCTGCGCCCCAGCGACTCGGCGACCCGGTCGATCATCGACGAGCTGACCAGGGTCTTGCCGATCGCGGCGGCGCCGGGCCAATGCGGCCGGTTCGCGTAGAGGTACTCGATCGCGACCGCGAGGTAGTGGTTCGGGTTCATCAGCCCGGCGTCGGGGGTGACGATGCCGTGCCGGTCGGAGTCGGTGTCGTTGCCGGTGGCGATGTCGAAGTCGTGCTGGCGCCGGATCAGCGAGGCCATCGCCGACGGCGACGAGCAGTCCATCCGGATCTTGCCGTCCCAGTCGAGGGTCATGAAGGCGAACGTGCGGTCGACCAGCGGATTGACCACGGTGAGGTCGAGGCCGTACCGCTCGCCGATCTCGCCCCAGTACGCGACGGCGGCGCCGCCGAGCGGGTCGGCGCCGATCCGCACCCCGGCCCCGCGGACGGCGTCCAGGTCGACGACCTGCGGCAGTGCGCCGACGTAGGCGTCCAGGAAGTCGTACGTGCCGGCCTTGTCCCGGGCCCGGGCGTACGGCACCCGCTTGACGCCCTTGAGCCCGTCGGTGAGCAGCTCGTTGGCGCGGTCCTGGATCCAGGTGGTGATCTCGGTGCCGGCCGGGCCGCCGTCCGGCGGGTTGTACTTGAAGCCGCCGTCACCCGGCGGGTTGTGCGACGGCGTCACGACCACGCCGTCCGCGCGGTGCGTTCCGTGCGCGTTGTGGGCGAGGATCGCCCGCGACAGCGCCGGGGTCGGGGTGAACCCCGCACGCGAGTCGACGAGCACCGTGACGTCGTTGGCGATGAACACCTCCAGCGCCGACACCGTCGCCGGCGCCGACAGCGCGTGGGTGTCGGCGCCGAGGAACAGCGGCCCGTCGATGCCCTGCGCGGCGCGGTACTCGCAGATCGCCTGGCTGGTCGCGACGATGTGGTCCTCGTTGAAGGTCGCCGAGAACGCCGACCCGCGATGCCCGGACGTCCCGAACGAGACCCGCTGTTCCGGCTGCGAGGCGTCGGGATGCGTCACGTAGTACGCCGTGACCAGCTCGGCGACGTCGACGAGATCTTCCGGACGTGCCGGCTGCCCGGCGTGAGGATCGGCCATGCCCCCATCCTGGCACCGTCCCCCCGCCGAGTTGTCCGTGTGTCGCGCGCAGATCTGC
>DATBTJ010000069.1:0-43206 GCA_036559305.1 Jatrophihabitans sp. | reverse complement strand
GGTGGTCTGGCAGTGCGACCCCATGCACGGCAACACCGAGGAGACCGCCGACGGCGTCAAGACCCGCCACCTGGACCGGATCATCGACGAGGTGGACGGATTCTTCGACGTGCACGCCGAGCTCGGCACGTATCCGGGCGGCCTGCACGTCGAGCTGACCGGCGACGACGTCACCGAATGCATCGGCGGCACCGCCGACCTCACCGCGGCCGACCTCGCGCGCCGGTACGAGACCGCCTGCGACCCCCGGCTCAACATCGAGCAGTCGCTGGAACTGGCGTTCCGCGTCGCCGAACGCCTCGTCGCCGAACGGCGCCGGAAGGAGACCCCGTGATCGTCGACCTGCGCTCGGACACGGTCACCAAGCCGACCCCGGCGATGCGCGTCGCGATGGCCGACGCCGACGTCGGCGACGACGTGTACGGCGAGGACCCCACCGTCAACGCGCTCGAGCGTGAGGTGGCCGAGCTGCTGGGCCACGAGGCGGGGTTGTACGTGCCGTCCGGGTCACTGGGCAACCAGCTCGGCCTGCGGTTGCTCGCCAAGCCGGGCGAAGAGATCGTCTGTGACGTCACGGCCCACATCGCCCGCGCCGAACTCGGCGCCGCGGCGGCGTTCTCGGGCATCACGTTCCGCACCTGGCCGAGCGAGCGCGGCGTGCTCGACGTCGACGCGGTGCGGGCGCTGATCGCGCCGGACGCCGGGCCCTACCTCGTCTCGACCGTCGCGATCGCCGTCGAGAACACGCACAACTTCGGCGGTGGCACCGTGCAGCCGGCCGACGCCCTCGCCGACATCGTGACGCTGGCCCGCGACAACCGGCTCGGTCTGCACCTGGACGGCGCGCGGCTGTGGAACGCACACGTCGCGACCGGCACCTCGCTGCGCGAGCTCGCTGCACCGTTCGACACCGTGTCGGTCTGCCTGTCGAAGGGACTGGGTGCGCCGGTGGGCTCGGTGCTCGTGGCAAGCGCCGACCGCATCGCCGAGGCGCGGGTGTGGCGCAAGCGCTACGGCGCGGGCATGCGGCAGGCCGGCATCCTCGCCGCCGCCGGACGGCACGCCCTGGCCCACCACCTCGAGCGGCTCGCCGACGATCACGCACGCGCCGCGCGTCTGGCCGACGCCCTGGGTGCCGCGCCGACACAGACCAACATCGTCGTGCTGCACGCCGACGACGCGCCGGCCGTCGCCGGCAAGGCACGCGAGGAGGGAGTTCTGGTGTCGGCGCTGGGCCCGCACTTCCTGCGCCTGGTCACGCACCTGGACGTCGACGACGCCGGTGTCGACCACGCCGTCGAGGTACTCGGCCGCCTGCTGCACGCCTGACACCTTCGTCGGGCGCGAGTCGGGACGCCCGTCGACCTACTGGTCCGGGCAGCTGAACCGGCTCACCCGGCGAGGTGCGCCGCCGACGTGCGGCCGAGCAACGGCGGGATCGTCGTGACCGCGTCGGCGAGTTCGGCAAGCGCGTCGCCGTAGAGCGCCTGCGCGCCGTCGCACAGCGCGGCCTCGGGGTGCGGGTGGACGTCGACCATCACGCCGTCGGCGCCGGCGGCGATGCCGGCGCGGGCGAGTGGCACGACGAGGTCGCGGCGGCCCGCCGCGTGCGAGGGGTCGACGATGACCGGCAGGTGGCTCAGCCGCTGCACCATCGCGATCGCCGACACGTCGAGCATGTTGCGGATGGACGGCTCGAAACCGCGGATCCCGCGCTCGCACAGCACGATGTCGAGGTTGCCGCGTTGCGCGATGTACTCGGCGGCCATCAGCCATTCCTCGTAGGTCGCGGTCAGCCCGCGCTTCAGCATCACCGGCTTCCCGGTCGCGCCGACCGCCTGCAGCAGCGCGAAGTTCTGCATGTTGCGCGTGCCGATCTGCAGCATGTCGGCGTGCTCGGCGACGACGTCGACATCGCTGACGTCGAGCACCTCGGTCACGACCGGCAGCCCGACCTCGTCACGCACCTCGGCGAGGATGCGCAACCCGTCGACCCCCAGCCCCTGGAACGCATAGGGGGAGGTGCGCGGCTTGTACGCGCCGCCGCGCAGCAACGATGCCCCGGCCTGCTTGGCCAGCTGCGCCGACTCGAGCGTCTGTTGCGGCGTCTCGACCGCGCAGGGCCCGGCGATGAAGGTGAACGTGTCCGGACCGATGGGCACGCCGCCGACCCGGATCGTGGTCCGGCGGGCGTGGTTCTGCGCGGACACGAGCTTGTACGGCGCCGTGATCCGCATCGTCTCGGCGACGCCGGGCAGGCCATCGGCGTCGAGGGTCTCGAGTACTTCCTCGGTGCCGACGACGCCGATGATCGTGCGCATCACGCCCCGGCTGACGAAAGCCTGCCCGCCGTGATTGTCGATGTGCGCGACGACGCGTTCGATGTCGCCGTCGGTCGCGACCGGCGCCATGACGATGACCATCCCCGCAGCCTATCCAGCTCAGACGATGGTGACCTTCACGGTCCCGCCGACCGCCACCTGGCTACCGGTACCGGGGGAGACGTTGATGACGCGGCCCGCCTTGCCGCCGAGCACGGTGACGATCTGGACGTGCAGGCCGAGGTTCTCCAGCTGCGGTTGCAGCTCGGACAGCGGTTCGAGGGTGTGGTAGTCGGGCACCGTGACGTACTGGGGCCCGCGCGACACCCGGACCGGGATCGTGTCGCCGTAGGGCCGCGACTGGCCGGCGAGATCGATGGCGATCACCCCGCCGACGGGAACCGTGCTGCTGTACTCGTCGACGCGGCTGGCCACGAAGTGGTGCTGCTGCAGGATCGCCGCCGCCTTGTCATAGGGCATGCCGTTCTCGACGGTGGGCACCAGCTGGTACGGCGGCCCCTTCGACACGGTGAAGCTGACGGTTGCGGTGCGCCGGATCTGGGCATTGCCGCGCGGGTCCGTGCTGATGACCAATCCGCGCTTGACCTGAACGCTGGGCTGCACCTTCGGGGTCGGGTCGTAGCTGATCCCGCGGGCGTGCAGGGCGGCCTCGGCCGCCGGCAGCGTCATGTTGCGGACGTCGGGCATGGCGATGCGGTCCTTGCCCAGCGACACGACCAGCTCAACGGTGCCACCCTGCGCGACGCGGGCGCCGGCGCCGGGATCGGTGCGCACCACGGTGCCCTCGGGCACGGTCTCGCTGAACACGTGGGTGATGGTCGGATCGACGGCGTACCCGGTGTGTCGCAGTTCGCCCTGCGCGGTCGTGACCGACTGCCCGACGAGCTTGGGCACGTGCGTGTTCCACTCGCGCCACAGCCGCACGCCGAGCAGGCCGGCGCCGACCGAGAGCGCGCCGAGCAGCAGCACCGCGATGAACGCGACCAGCCGACGGCGCCGCCGCCGCATGCGGGGGGACAGCTGCCGGCGTGGCGGAATGACCACCGGCGGGGGTGGGCCGGGGCGGCGCAGGTCGGTCGTGCGCCCGGCGTCGTCGGGATGCTGGTCGGGCTGGGTCGGCGCGGTGTGCGCGGTCGCGGTGCGATCGGTGCGTCCGGTGCTCGCCACCAATCCGGACGGCGAGTGATGTGGACGAGCGGCCGGGCCCGGCCGCCTGACGCGGGGCGGGACCGGCACCACCGGCAGCGCCAGCTCGGCGCGCGCCTCGGCCAGCTCGGCGAGCATCGCCGACGCGTCGTCCGGCCGGCCGGACGGGTCGCTGTCGGTGGCGGCGACCACGACCTCGTCGATCGGGGTGGGGATGCCCCTGACCCGTGAGGACGGCGCCGGCACCCGGTGGTGGACGTGCTGGTAGGCCACGTTCATCGCCGACTCGCCGCGGAACGGCGGGTGGCCGGTCAGCAGCTCGAAGAAGACGATCCCGGCCGAGTAGACGTCCGAGCGCTGATCGGCGCGACCGCCGGTCAGTTGCTCCGGCGCGCAGTAGGCGACGGTGCCCATCATCAGCCCGGTCCGGGTCGAGGAGGCGTCGGCGTCGATCGCGCGGGCCAGACCGAAGTCGGCGACCTTCACCAGGCCTTCGTCCGAGAGCAGGATGTTCTCGGGCTTGATGTCGCGGTGCACCAGACCCGCCCGGTGGGCCGCCGACAGGGCGCTCAGGACCGGCTCCATGATCGAGACGGCCTCGGCCGGCGAGAAGCCCGACCGCTCGGTATGCCGCTCGCGGATCAGGTCGCGCAGCGTGCGGCCGGACACCAGTTCCATGACGAGGAACACGTGGTGGCCGGCGGAGTCGTCGACGCCCTGGTCGTACACGGCGACGGTGTTGACGTGGGCCAGCCGGGCGGCCGCGCGGGCCTCGCGCGCGAACCGGTCACTGAACGCGGGATCGGCCGACAGCGAGGACGACATCACCTTGACCGCGACACGACGGTCGAGCCGCTCGTCGACGGCCGCATAGACCACCGACATCCCGCCGCGCGCGATGCGGTCGAGAATCCGGTAGCGCCCCTCGAGCAGGCGGCCGACCAACGGGTCAGCAGTCGCCGTTTGCACACCGGGATTCTACGTTCGCACGGCGGCAGACCCCGGGTAAGCAGCGCCGGGGCAGCCGTATTCTCAGGCGGCGTGGAGAGCAGTGAAGAGACCGAGGCTCCGGACGCGGCGTTTCGCAGCGGCGAGGTCGAACTGCTCGCAGACACCGAGCGTCCGGGCGGTTGGCTGCTGTTGACCGACCGGATCCGGCAGTCCTACGTCGATCTCGACGACCCCACCTACCTCGATTTCGAGTACGTCCAAGCCTTCGCAGATGTCATCGAACTGTTACCGGACGGCCCGCTGGCGATCACCCATGTCGGCGGTGCGGGCTGCACGCTGGCGCGCTACGTCGCTGCGCGCCGACCCGGCTCGAGCCAGATCGTGCTCGAGCCGGACGAGGCGCTCACCGCGGTCGTACGCGCCCGGCTGCCGTTCCCGCGCGGGGCCCGCATCCGGGTCCGGCCGGTGGACGGTCGGGCCGGGGTGGCGGCGCTGCGCGGGGCGAGCGCCGATGTGGTCGTGCTCGACGCCTATCTCGGCGGCCGGGTGCCGCCGGAGCTGACTACCGAGCAGTTCCTGGCCGAGGTGGCGCGGGTGCTGCGCCCGGACGGGGTGCTGCTCGCCAATCTCGCCGACGGCCCGCCGCTGCGCTACACCCGCCGCGTGGTCCGCACCGTGGCCGCGCACCTTCCGCACGTCGCCGTCCGCAGCGACGCGGCGGTGTTTCGCGGCCGGCGCTTCGGCAACATGGTGCTCGCCGCGTCCCGCTCGGCCCTGGACACCGCCGCGCTGACCCGGGCCGCTGCGTCGGCGATGTTCCCGCAGCGCGTGCTGGCCGGTCGTGACCTCACCGACTTCGCCGGACGCGCCGCGGTGCTCACCGATGCCGACCCGATGCGCTCGCCCGCCCCGCCGGACGAGATCTGGCGGGTGCAATGAAACGCGGATGCGGTTGTATTGAGACGTGGCGATGAGAGAGATCTATCTCGACCGCGGCCGCGCCGAGTCCTTCGGTGCGGTGGCGGCCGATTACGACGCGTACCGGCCGAGCTATCCGGACGGGCTGATCAGCGATCTCGTCGAGCTCGCGCCGGCGCGGGCCCTCGACGTCGCGTGCGGCACCGGCAAGGTCGCGGTGGCGCTGGTGGCGTGCGGCATCGCGGTGCTGGGCGTCGAGATCGACCCGCACATGGCGGCGGTCGCGCGCTCGCACGGGCTGATCGTCGAGGAGGGCAAGTTCGAGACCTGGGGCGACCAGGGCCGCACCTTCGACCTGATCACCTGCGGGCAGGGCTGGCACTGGATCGATCCCGGCGTGGGCGGTGAGAAGGCGGCGCGGTTGCTCAATCCCGGCGGCACGCTCGCGCTGTTCTGGAACCGCGACCGCTTCGACGACGACGTGCAGGCCGAGTTGAACCAGGTGTACGAGACATGCGCGCCGCAGCTCGCCGAACACGACCGCGGTCACGGCGACGATCCGGTCGTTGCCGAGCTGCGCGAGACCGGCAAGTTCGCCGCCGTCGAGACGCGCTCCTACAAGTGGCTCGCGACGCTGACCACCGAACAGCTGATCGGCCGGACCGGCACCTACAGCGACCACCTGGCATTGCCCGAGCAGACACGCACAGCGCTGTTCGGCGCGATGCGCGAGGTGCTCGACGCCCGCGGCGGCTCGGTCACCGTGCACTTCAAGACCTACACGATCTTTGCCAGGACCCCGGAGTGAGCGTGGACGTCCTCACCGTGCCCGAGGTCGCCGAGCGTCTCGGCGTGCCGGCCAACCGTGTTCATCAGCTCCTGCGTGACGGTCAGCTCGTCGCGGTGCGCAGCGCCGACGGCGTGCGTGGGGTGCCGGCGTCGTTCGTCGACGACGGCGCGGTGGTCAAGGCGCTGCCGTCGGTGATCACCCTGCTGCGGGACGCCCGGTACGCCGATGACGAGATCGTCGACTGGCTGTTCCGGTTCGACGACACGCTGCCCGGCACGCCGATCGAGGCGCTGCGCAGCAATCGCGGGTCCGAGGTCAAGCGGCGCGCCCAGGTCGCCGGTTACTGACCGATCGAGGTGAGCCACTTCGCGTACCTGGCCATCCTCGCTGCGTGCCTGTTCGGCACCGCGCCGCTCGAGCTCGTACTGCACGTGCGGGTCTATGCGCAGTGGCGCCGGCTGTTGGCGACGCTCGTCCCGATCGTGGTCGTGTTCGCCGGCTGGGATCTCTACGCGATCCACGAGGCGCAGTGGAGCTATGCCTCGCGCTATCTCGTCGGCGTCACCCTGCCGGGACACCTGCCCCTGGAGGAGCTGCTGTTCTTCCTCGTCATACCGACCTGCGCGGTGCTCACCTACGAGGCCGTCCTGACCCGTCGTCCGGGATGGCGGCCGTGAGCTACACGGTTCTCGCGGTGCTCGGTGTGCTTGCCGCCGTAATGGTGGATGTCGCGGTGCTGCAGACAAGACTGCTGCTGCACAAGGCGTTCTGGGTCGCCTACCTGATCGTCGTGTTCTTCCAGCTCGTCACGAACGGGTTGTTGACGGGCTTGCCGGTGGTGCGTTACGACCCGCGCGCGATCATCGGCTGGCGCATCGTGTTCGCGCCGGTCGAGGACCTGCTGTTCGGCTTCGCCATGGTGCTGCTCACGCTGGCGACGTGGGTGTGGCTCGGCGCGCGCGCACCGCGCGACGCAGCCCCGTGAGACCCACTGCGGTCCGACGTCCGAGGCCCACCGTGGCCCGGTGCGAGAACACGTCGTAGTCGTTGTCCTCGATCTTGTCGAGAATCGCCGAGTACAGCACCAGCGCGGTGCGCAGGCAGTCGCGCGAGGTCGGGTGCAACAGTTCGATGCCCGGCTCGGCGCGGCGGTAGAGGCCGCGCGCGCGTTCGATCTCCCAGGCGAGCAGGTTCCGGATCGGCTCGTCGACCCGTCCCCGGCGCAGCCGGTCGCGGTCGACGCCGAACTGGTCGAGGCTCTCCTGCGGCAGGTACACCCGGCCGCGACGCAGGTCCTCCGCGACGTCGCGCAGGAAGTTGGTCAGCTGGAAGGCGTAGCCGAGGTCGATGGCGTGCGTCTCGAGCCGGTCCCAGGCGACCGACTCGTCGGCGCGGCCGAGGATCGGCAGCGTCTGCAGGCCGATGACCGCGGCCGAGCCCCACATGTACTTGAGCAGGTCGTCGTAGGTCGCGTATCCGGTGACCGTGAGATCCATCCGCATCGAGTCCAGGAACTCCGCGAAGTAGCTGTGCGGGATGTTCCAGCGGGTGGCGGTGTCCAGCACGGCCCGGCACACCGGGTCGCTGGTCGCGCCCCAGTCGAGCTCGGCCAGGAAGTCCTCGCACCACTGCGCGAACCCCGGCGTGTCGTGGACATCGACCATGTCGTCGACGTGGCGCGCGAAGCCGTACAACGCGTGCATGTACGGCCGCTTCGCCGCCGGCAGCAACGTGGTCGCGAGGAAGTAGGTGCGTCCGTGGCGGGCATTGAGCGAGCGGCACAGCCGGTAGCTCACCCGCAGCGCCGGATCGGTGATGCCCGCGGCGTCCAGCTCGCTCACCGGTGCACCCCCGTGACGCGCTGGGCGGCGAGCCGCCCGGACACGAGCACCATCGGCACCCCGACCCCGGGCTGGGTGTTGGAGCCCGCGAACACGAGGTTCTCGATGCTCGGGTGCAGCGTCGAGGGACGGAACGGGCCGGTCTGCAGGAACCGGTGCGAGGCGGCGAACGGCGCCCCGGCGGCGATGCCCTGCGCCCGCCAGTCGTCCGGGGTCACGACGTGCAGGCACTCGATGCCGTCGCGGAATTCCTCGTAACCGCGCTCCTCGATGGTGTCGAGCGCGTGCTCGCGGTAGCTGTCGCGGCGCTGCGACCAGTCGATCGAGCCGCGGGTCAGGTTCGGGGTGGGGAACAGCGCGTAGTAGGTGTTGCGGTTGGGCGGGGCGAGCGAGGCGTCGGTCAGCGTCGGGGTGGTGAGCAGGAACGAGGGGTCGCTCATCACCTGACCGCGGTCGATGATCTCGGTGAAGGTCTGGTCCCACCGGGTGCCGAACTCGATGGTGTGGTGGGCCATGTCGTCGTAGGCGGTCGCCGAGCCGATGTGCAGCACGACCGCGCTCGGGGAGTACTTGAGCCGGCGCACCCGGCGCGGGGTGTAGCCGGGCGGCAGCAGGTCGTGCATCGCGGTGGGCAGGTCGGCGTTGACGACGACGACGTCGGCGGGGATGCGGTCACCGTCGGCGGTGATCACCGCCCGCGCCCGCCCGCCGGACACCTCGATGCGCGACACCGCCGTGTTGTAGCGCATCCGCACCCCGTGCGCGCTCGCCGCGCCGGCCAGCGCGCGCGGCACGGCGTGCATGCCGCCCTCCGGGAACCAGACGCCTGCCACGGTATCCATGTAGGTGATCACCGAGTAGATCGCGAGCGCCTGCGCCGGCGCCAGCCCGGCGTACATCGCCTGGAAGGAGAACAGCCGGCGCAGCCGCTCGTCGCCGAAGAAGCTGCCGACCTTGGCATCCAGCTTGCGAAAACCGCCGGCGAGCACGAGCCGGACGAGGGGCAGGCCGAGCAGCTGGGCGGGGGTGTCGAGATTGCGGTCGATGAAGTGCGGCATCTCCAGCGCGTACAGCCGCCGCAGGTAGGCGACGAACTCGCGGTAGCCGGCCGCGTCGCTACGGCCGCAGGTGCGCGCGATCTCGTCGGCCATCTCGTCGACGCCCGCCCGGACGTCGATGCTGGTCCCGTCGCTGAACCGGGCGCGGTAGGCCGGGTCGAGGCGGTGCAGCGTGAGCCAGTGCTCGAGCTGCTCGCCGACGGCTCCCAGTGCCTGCGCGACCAGCTCGGGCATGGTGAGCACGGTGGGCCCGGTGTCGAAGTGGTAGCCGTGATCGCGCAGCAGGCCGGCTCGTCCGCCGGGGACGGCCTCGCGCTCGAGCACCGTCACGTGCCGACCCGCACCCGCCAGGTGCAGCGCGGCCGACAGCCCGCCGAGCCCGGCGCCCACCACGACGACAGAGTCGGTGGGGCCGGGGACCGTACGCATCGCTGTGACGTTACTGCGGCAGCTCAGCCGCTCCGGCGCGCCACCCGCAACAGCAGCACCGAACGGGCACCCAGCTGCGCCTCGCCGGTGAGGCGCTCGGCGGTCGCGGGTGCACCGCCGGGCCGTGCGGTGTCGAGCACCGGCTCGTACCAGTCCGCCCAGGGCGGGCCGGGCAGCGTCCACGACCTCGGCTCGTCGCCGGCGTGCAGCAGCAGCAGGAACGAGTCGTCCATGATCAGCCGGCCACGCCGGTCGCGGTGCCGCAACCCGCGCCCGTCCAGGTACATGCCGATCGAGCGGACGGTGGTGTCGAACCAGTCGGCGTCGGTGAACTCCTTGCCGGACGGTGCGAACCAGGCGAGGTCCTTGACAATGCCGTAGCCGTCGCTGGACTCGATCGCGCGGCCCTCGAAGAAGGCGGGTTGCCGCAGCACGGGGTGCGCCCGGCGCAGTGCGAGCAGATACCGGGTGAGCTCGAGCAGGTCGCTCGCATCGGGGGAGTCGGACCAGTCGAGCCAGGAGACCTCGTTGTCCTGCACGTAGGCGTTGTTGTTGCCGCCCTGGGTGCGCCAACGCTCGTCGCCGGCGACCAGCATCGGCGCGCCGGTCGACAGCAGCAGCGTGCTGAGGACGTTGCGGGCCTGCCGCAGGCGCAAGGTGCGCACGTCCTCCGGCGCCGGGTCGCCCTCGACACCGCAGTTGTACGAGCGGTTGTCGTCGGTGCCGTCACGGTTGTGTTCACCGTTGTCGGCGTTGTGCTTGGTGTCGTAGGAGACGAGGTCGCGCACGGTGAACCCGTCGTGCGCCGTCACGAAGTTGATCGACGCGATCGGCAACCGGCCGTCGTCGCCGTAGAGGTCGGACGAGCCCGACAGCCGGAACGCCAGGTCGCGCACGCCACCGTCGCCGAAGGCCCAGAACGAGCGGACGGTGTCGCGGTACTTGCCGTTCCACTCCGTCCACAGCGGCGGGAACTCGCCGACCTGGTAACCCCCGGCGCCGACGTCCCACGGTTCGGCGATGAGCTTGGCCTGGCTGATCACCGGATCCTGGTGGATGGTGTCGAAGAACGAGGACAGCTTGTCCACCGCGTGCAACGAGCGTGCGAGCGCCGAGGCGAGGTCGAAGCGGAAACCGTCCACGTGCATGTCGGTGATCCAGTAGCGCAGCGAGTCGGTGATCAGCTGCAGCGGGAAGGGCCGGCGCGGGTCGAAGGTGTTGCCGCAGCCGGTGTAGTCGACGTAGCGCGACGGGTCGTCACCGGCGAGCCGGTAGTAGGAGCCGTTGTCGATGCCGCGGAACGACAGCACCGGCCCGTCCGGCCCGGCCTCGGCGGTGTGGTTGTAGACGACGTCCAGGATCACCTCGAGCCCGGCGGCGTGCAGGGCGCGCACCATCGACTTGAACTCGCGCACCTGGTTGCCGCGGCGCGAGGAGTAGGCCTCGTGCGGTGCGAAGAACCCGAGCGAGTTGTAGCCCCAGTAGTTCACCTTGCCGCGGCGCTGCAGCACCGGCTCGGTGACGAAGTGGTGGATCGGCAGCAGCTCGACCGCGGTGACGCCGAGGCTCTTGAGGTACTCGATGGCCGCCGGGTGGGCCAGACCCGCGTAAGTTCCGCGCAGCTCGGGCGGAATGTCGGGGTGCTGGTGGGTAAAGCCCTTCACGTGCAGCTCGTAGATGACCGTGTCGGCCCACGGCACCCGCGGGTGGCGGTCACCGCCCCAGGGGAACGCGTCGTGGACGATCACCGACCGCGGCACGTGCGGGGCCGAGTCGGCGTGGGAGTCGGGGTAGACCGCCGGATGCTCGTGGAAGTCGCCCTCGATGGCCCGCGCGTAGGGGTCCACGAGCAGCTTGTCGACGTTGTGGAACAAGCCACGGGACGGGTCGTAGGGGCCGTCCACGCGGAAGCCGTACCGTTGACCCGGACCGATGCCGGGAAGGTAGCCGTGCCAGACGTGGTAGGTGGATTCGGACAGCGGGATGCGCAGTTCGCGGTCGTCTCCGTCGAACAGGCACACGCTCACGCCGGTGGCAGTCGTCGACCACAGCGCGAAGTTGACCCCGTCGCCGTCCCAGTGAGCACCCAGCGGGAAAGGGCTTCCCGGCCAGGCACGGTCCAGGCGCGCGGCCAGCGCGGCCGTCACTTCTTCGGGCAGCACGAGGGCGACTCTATTGCGCCGTTAGATTCTCAGCTGATGCAGGGGATCGACCCAGCTACGGCTTTGGTGCACCGCCTTACCTGGAGGCAGACCCGCGGGAGTGACCCGCGGTGGCACGGAGGTGAACCAGCGTGACCAGCTCCTACGGCGGCTCCCAGGGCGGCTACCAGGGCGGGTATTGGAACGGCTCGGACTGGCAGGCATGGGATCCGGCCTACCCGCACCCGACCGCGGCCCCGCCGGGCTGGGGCTACCCGCCGCCGGGACCGCAGCAGTACGGTCCGGCGCCCGGTCAGCAGCCCATGCCGCACGTCCCCGCGGCGCGCGCGACGCACTCGCGCGGGCTGGTCGGTGCCGTCGTGGCGCTGTCGCTGGCCCTGGTCGCGGCCCTCGCGGTGATCGTCACCGGCGTCGCCCGCTCGACCGGCGGCACGGCGATCGCGGGCGGCACGTCCGGCGGGTCCGGCGGCACCGTGCCGACCCAGCCGACGCCCGGCAACAGCACCGCCCCGTTCCAGCCCGGCGGCAGTTCGTCCGGCGGCTCGTCGGGCAGGGCGAGCTCCGCGCAGCAGGTCGGCGTCGTCGACATCTACACCCAGCAGAAGTACAACGCGGCGGCCGCCGCCGGCACCGGCATCGTGCTGACCTCCAGCGGTGACGTGCTCACCAACAACCACGTGATCGAGGGCTCGACATCGATCAAGGTCCGGATCGTGTCGACGGGCAAGAGCTACGTCGCCAAGGTCGTCGGCACCGCGCCGACCAAGGACGTCGCCGTCCTGCATCTGGTCAACGCGTCCGGGCTGACGACGGCCGGCTTCGGCGACTCGAACACGGTGGCCCTGGGCGACGCCGTGACCGGTGTCGGGAACGCCGGCGGCGTGGGCGGCACCCCGTCCGCCGCCTCGGGGAAGGTGACGGCGCTGCACCGCGCCATCACCGCCTCCGACGAGACCGGCACGAACGCCGAGCGGCTGAAGAACATCATCGTGACGAACGCGCCGATCCGCTCCGGCGACTCCGGCGGCCCTTTGTACGACTCGACCGGGCGTGTGATCGGCATGGACACCGCGGCGAGCACGAACGGGCCGCGCGTGGGGTTCGCGATCCCGATCAACGACGCGCGTTCGATCGCCGGGCAGATCCAGAAGGGCATCGAGACCAGCTCGATCCACATCGGCTACCCGGGCTTCCTGGGCGTGTCGGTCGCGCCGTCGCACGGCTCGGGTGCGGTGGTGGAGGGTGTGCTCGGGGGCGGTCCCGCGGCCAAGGCGGGCATCTCCGCCGGTGACGTGATCACCCGGGTCAACGCGACGTCGATCACCGGCTCCGCCCAACTGCACAACCTGATGTCGACCTCCAACCCGGGATCGACCGTGACGGTGACCTATCGCGATCCGCACACCGGCCGGCACACGGTGTCGCTCACCCTGGCGACGGGCCCGGCGGACTGACCCCCGCCCCATCCGCACGAACTCGCGGCGCGCGTCCTGCCTACGGCGGGGCGCGCGCCGCCGTAGGTTTCCCGGGTACGCAAGGATGGGGGCGTGACGACGGGCGGTGACGGGAGCGGCGGCGAGGCCGAGATCAATCCCGACGCCGTCGTGCAGTTCGTCGACGTCTCGGTGCGCCGCGGAACCAAGACGCTGCTCGACCGGGTGAGCTGGACCGTCGAGGAGGACGAGCGCTGGGCCGTGCTCGGACCGAACGGTGCGGGCAAATCCACCCTCATCAACATCGCCTCGGCGGTGCTGCACCCGTCGTCCGGCGCCGTCTACGTCCTCGGCGAGCGCCTCGGCCGGGTGGACGTGTTCGAGCTGCGCCCGCGCATCGGGATCGCCGCAGCGGCGCTGGCCGAGCGGATCCCGCCGCGCGAGCTGGTCACCGACGTGGTGGTCAGCGCCGGGTACTCGGTGCTCGGGCGCTGGCGCGAGGCGTACGGACGCATGGACGTGCGGCGCGCCGTCAAGCTGCTCGAACGCTTCGGCGTCGGCGACCTGGCCGAGCGTCGCTTCGGCACGCTCAGCGAGGGCGAGCGCAAGCGGGTGCAGATCGCCCGGGCGCTGATGACCGACCCGGAGCTGCTGCTGCTCGACGAGCCGGCCGCCGGCATGGATCTCGGCGGCCGCGAGGACCTGCTACGCCGGCTGACCCGGTTCAGCGAGGATCCCGATGCGCCGGCCTCGGTGCTCGTCACCCACCACGTCGAGGAGCTGCCGACCGGCATCTCGCACGTCATGCTGCTGCGGGACGGAGCGGTGGTGGCGGCGGGCCTGACCCGGCAGGTGCTCACCGACGAGAACCTGACCGCGACCTTCGGGCTGCCCATCCACGTGTGGCGGCGATCGGGACGCTGGTACGCCCGAGCGGTGTGACGCAGGCAATAGTGACGCGCGTTACGTCCCTTGTAACGGTTCACGTACATTGCACCAATGATCATGAGCCTGTCCGCGAGGAAGGCGACCGCACTGGCAGGGGTTGCGACCCTTCCACTGCTGGCTGTCGCCCTTCCGTCCACCTCGGCGTCGGCAGCGCCGGCAACCTATCGCGCCGTGCACGGCAACGCACCGACCTGGGCGCGCGCCGCGCACCTGGTCGGGCACCCGAGCACGGCCCGCACCCTCACGGTGCACATCGGCCTCGCCCCGCGGAACGCGGCCGGGCTGAACTCCTTCGTCTCGGCGGTGAGCGATCCGTCCAGCGCGACCTACCGGCACTACCTGACCCCGGCGCTGTACCTGCACCGCTACGGGCCCAGTGCCGCGCAGCAGGCGAAGGTCAAGGCGTTCCTCAAGGGCGCGGGCCTGCACCTCGCCGGCACCACCCCGTCCGGGCAGACGATCTCGGCCCGCGGCACGGTCGCGCAGCTGAACCGCGCCTTCCACACCACGCTCGGCCTCTACCGCGCGAACGGTCGCACCCTGCGCGCGCCGAGCACGCCGGCGAAGGTGCCGGCGTCGATCGCGCCCTACGTGCTCGCGGTCGGCGGCCTCACCGACACCTCGGCGGCGATGCGTCCGACCTCCGTCTCGGTCAACGGCACGAAGCCCGTCCAGGTGCCGACGCCGTGCTCGACCTACTACGGCGAGCACCGCGTGTACAACCTGCCGAAGGCCTACGGCCACCGCTCGTTCCCGACCAGCACCTGCGGCTACGTGCCGCGCCAGGTGCGCGGCGCGTACGGGCTCGGCCCGGACGCGAAGGCGAACGCCGGCGACGGTGCCGGCGTGACTGTGGCGATCATCGACGCCTACGCCTCGCCGACGATGGCGGGGGACGCGCAGACCTACAGCAAGCGCCACGGGCTGCCTGGTTTCAGGCCGGGCCAGTACGCCGAGTACCCGCCGGTGAAGCCGTACTACGACCGCAGCGCGTGTGGCGCGGACGGGTGGGCCGGCGAGGAGTCGCTGGACGTCGAGGCGGTGCACTCCATGGCGCCGGCCGCGAAGATCGACTACGTCCCGGCCGCCAGCTGCAACGACGAGGACTTCCTCGGCGCGTACGACCGGATCCTCGCGCCGAACGGCGACGCGTCCGCCCCACTCGCGACGATCGTGAGCAACTCCTACGGCGACACGAGCGACCTGCTGCCCGGCGACCTGCAGAACCAGGAGCACGCGCGCTTCCTGCAGGGTGCTGCCGAGGGTGTCGGGTTCTACTTCTCCTCCGGTGACGACGGGGACGCCTCGATCGACAACAACGGCATCCCGCAGCCGGAGGCCAGCGCCAACGACTGGGCGGTGACCGCTGTCGGCGGCACCACGCTCGGGGTCAACCGCGACGACGGCTACCAGTTCGAGACCGGCTGGGGCAACGACCGCACCTACCTGGTTCGCGACACGACGACGAAGAAGGAGTCGTGGCAGTCGCTGCCGGGTGACTTCTACGGCGGTGCCGGCGGTGGTACGAGTTCGGTGTGGAAGGAGCCCGACTACCAGAAGGGCGTCGTTCCGGACTCGCTCGCGAACGCCAACGCCGGTGACCGCGGACCGGGACGCGTCGTGCCCGACATCGCCGCCAACGCCGACCCCTACACCGGTTTCCTGATCGGCTACTCGACGCCGACCAGGAAGGGCCCGGTGTACTCCGAGGGTTCGATCGGCGGAACGTCGCTGGCCTGCCCGACGATCGCCGGCCTGATGGCCGTGGCGCAGCAGCGCGGCGGCGGCAACCCGATCGGGTTCGCCAACCCGCTGCTCTACTCGCTCGACTCGAGCGCCTTCAACGACGTGAAGGCGCCCGCGACGGCCGACCAGAAGGCGATGGTCTACTACTCCGCGGCTGCGGGCCTGACCCGGCTCGTCTCGTCCAACCACGACAGCTCGCTGAAGACCGCGCCCGGCTACGACGACGTCACCGGCCGCGGCACGCCGTCCGCCTCGTTCATCTCGGCGCTGGACAGCGCCGGCTGAGCTCGCGGAGTTCCACACCGGGGCCGTTTCCGATTCGTCGGGGCGGCCCCGGTCGCGTGTCAGCCGACGTCGAGGTGCGCCGCGCCCTTACCGTTGGTGGGCAATGACGATCTCGCTGCAGCTCATGACCGTCGAGGACTACCCGGACGTGGTCAGATGGCTGGCGCGGCCGCACGTGCGGCGGTGGTGGCAGCTGGACTACGACCTGGCCGCCGTCGCCGCGAAGTACGGACCGCGGCTGCGGGGTGAGGAACCGACCCGCATGCTCGTGATCGATGACGACGGCACGTCCGTCGGGCTGACGCAGTGGTACCGCTGGGACGACTACGCCGAGGACCGGGACAACTACGGCATCGGCGCCGGCGAACTCGGCATGGACTATGCGATCGGACTGCTCTCGGCGTGCGAGCGCGGCGTCGGTACGCAGGTCGTCGCGCAGGTACTCGATGCGATGCGCGAGGTGCACCCGTGCGGGACACCGGTGACCGTGCCACCGCAGGCGACGAACGCCGCATCGTGCCGGGTGCTCGAGAAGAACGCGTTCGTCCAGGTGGCGACGCGTCAGGGCAGGCAGCGTCGCGAGCACGCGCCGGAGGGACCGGTCGCTGTGTACCGGCGGCCGCTCTGAGCGGCACCATCGGGGGCACGAGGAGTGCGTCTTCGAGACCACCGATCGCCGATCGGCGGTCTCGGTCCAGTTGAAAGCGCGCTGATGCGGTACGTCATTTGACGGATTTCCCGCCGGGCCGCCGGGTGGTCAGCTTTGCTCAGCCGATCTGATCAGCCCGGGAGCCCAATGCGAATCGACTACGCCTTGCGAGCGTCACGCTCGGCTGTGCGCCACCCGCGCCAGAGCGTCGCCCGCGTGCAGGGGCGCCTGGACGCACACCGCGACGTCCACCAGGCCCGGTCGGACGGCGGCTCGACCCAGCGGTACGTCGGCACCGACGATCCCTTGCGCCGGCTGCACGAAATGCTCGGCCTGCCGTGGCCGTGCGCCGAGCAGGCCCCCTTTCCGACCCTGTGGAACGACATCGAGTCCGGCCTCCGGGGCGCGGGCGTGCGGGTAGGGCTCGCGTCGTACCGCGGCTGGAACGACGGTGATCGAGCGTTCGCCGCCGCCACGTGGTGTGCCGTTCGGCATCAGCGGCCGGCGGCTGTGGTCGAGACCGGAGTCGCGCACGGGCTGACCAGCCGGGTGGTGCTCGAGGGTCTCGAGCGCAACGGCAACGGCCGACTGCACAGCGTCGATCTGCCGGCGATCGATCCTGCGCTGCACAAGGAGATCGGCGTCGCGGTGCCGGATCGGCTCAGGCCACGGTGGACGTATGTCGCCGGCACCAGCCGGCAATGCCTGCGCGGGCTGGTGCAGTCGTTGCCCGGCGTCGACCTGTTCATCCACGACAGCCTGCACACCCAGCGCAACATGCGTTTCGAGCTGGAGGTCGTGTGGCCGCGACTGCGCGAAGGCGCGATCGCGCTCGTCGACGACATCGACCGCAACCCGGCCTTCGCGGAGTTCGCCGCCGCTGCGCGACCACGCGCTTCGTTCGCAGCCCACCACGTCCTCGGCACGGGCATGTGGGGCGTCTTGATCAAAGATGCCTGACGGATCGGGTGCCCCCATGGTCTGTCTGACCAGCACGTAGCTCGTTTGCGCTGACGCGACAAGAAACCGAGCAGGCGCGAGACTGGCCCGGTGACGAACCAGGTGAGCGCGTCAACGGTGATCAAGTGCGCGCCGGAGATCGTCTACGGGCTCGTTGCCGATCTGCCTGGCATGGGCCGGTGGAGTCCGGAGAACACCGGTGGTCGCTGGCTGACCGGCAACGGCCCGGTGCGAGGGGCCCGCTTCGTGGGTCGCAACACAACCGGACGCCGAACCTGGACGACAATGACCACGGTCACCGCTGCTGAGCCACCGCATCGTTTCGCATTCAAGGTCACCGCGCCACTCGTACCCATTGCGAGGTGGGAGTACCTCATCGAGGCTGTCGAGGACGGCTGTCGCGTCGAGGAGCGTTGGGTCGACCTTCGTAACCGGGCGGTGCGACTGCTCAGCGCTGCCCGCACCGGTGTGAGCGATCGCGCGCCCTTCACCCGTCGGAGCATCGAGCAGACCTTGGCGAAGTTGAAGCACGCTGCCGAGGTTGCGGCCTAGCCTCGCGCGAGGTGCCGGCCCGGCCGGCTGCGAGGATCGACGGATGAGGGTGTCCGAGGACGCGATGATCCGCGTGCGCGGCGCTCGCGTGCACAACCTGCGCGCCGTCGACGTCGATCTGCCCCGTGACGCGCTCGTAGTGCTCACCGGTGTCTCCGGGTCGGGCAAGTCGTCGCTGGCGTTCGGCACGGTCTATGCAGAAGCGCAGGCCCGGTATCTGGAGTCGGTGGCCCCGTACGCGCGCCGGCTGATCGACCAGGTGACAGCGCCCGAGGTGCGCGAGATCACCGGCCTGCCGCCGGCCGTCGCGCTGCAACAGTCCCGCGGCACACCCCAGGCCCGGTCGACGGTCGGCACCCTCACCGCGCTGTCGAACTCGCTGCGGATGCTCTTCTCCCGGGCCGGCGACTACCCGGCCGGCGCGCCGCGGCTCGACTCCGACGCCTTCTCGCCCAACACGCCGGCCGGCGCATGCCCCAATTGCCACGGCTTGGGCCGCGTCCACGAGGCCACCGAGGTCTCGCTCGTGCCCGATCCGAACCGGTCCATCCGTGAGCGTGCGGTCGCGGCGTGGCCCGGGGCCTGGCAGGGCAAGAACTACCGCGACATCCTCGCCACGCTCGGCTACGACGTCGACCGGCCGTGGCGGGACCTGCCGCAGGCCGATCGCGACTGGATCCTGTTCACCGACGAGCAACCCATCGTGACCGTGCACGCCGAGCGCGAAGCTCACCGCATCCAGCGGCCGTACCAGGGCACCTACCAGAGCGCGCGCCGCTACGTCCTGCACACACTGGCCACGACCCAGAGCGCCACCTTGCGGGCGAAGGCGCTGCAGCACGTCGAGGTGCGGGCCTGCCCGGTCTGCGGCGGCGCCGGTCTGCGGCCGGAGGCGCTGGCCGTCACCGTCGCCGGCGCGACCATCGCCGAACTCAGCGCGCTGCCGCTCGTGGCCCTCGCCGCCCGGTTGCCGCAGGCGCGGACGGGCGACGTCGCCCGGGTGATCGTTCCCGACCTGCTCGCCCGGATCGATGCGCTCAGCGAACTCGGCCTGGGCTATCTCGCGATGAACCGCGCGACACCCACGTTGTCGTCCGGCGAGCTGCAACGGCTTCGTCTGGCAACCGCGCTGCGGTCGACGTTGTTCGGAGTCGTGTACGTGCTGGACGAGCCGTCGGCCGGGCTGCACCCGGCGGACACGCAGGCGTTGCTGGGCGTGCTGGACCGGCTGCGTGGCGCCGGCAACTCGCTGCTGGTCGTCGAGCACGAGGTGGACGTCGTGCAGCACGCCGACTGGCTGGTCGACGTCGGACCGGGCGCGGGCACGCACGGCGGGCGGGTCCTCTACAGCGGGCCGCCGGCCGGGCTCGCGCAGGTGCCGGAGTCGGCGACGGCCCGCTACCTCGATGGCCCGGTCGAGCCGGCGCGCCGCCGCCGGCTGCCCACCGGCACGATCGAATTGCGCGGCGTGACGCACCACAACCTGGCCGGCGTCGACGTCGACGTCCCGCTGGGCGTCTTCACCGCCGTCACCGGAGTGTCGGGATCGGGCAAGACGACGCTGGTCACCGGCGTGCTCGCCGCCGCGACGCGCGAGCGGCTGGGCGCGGCCAGGGGCGACGACGAGGACCCGGATGCCTCCTTCGCCGCGGACGACACGTCCGGCAGCACGCAGCGGATCACCGGGCTGGAGAAGATCGACCGGCTGGTCGAGGTCGACCAGCGCCCGATCGGCCGGACGCCCCGGTCGAATCTCGCGACCTACACCGGCCTGTTCGACGGGGTGCGCAAGCTGTTCGCGGGTACCGAGGAGGCTCGGCGCCGCGGCTACCAGGCCGGCCGGTTCTCGTTCAACGTCGACGGCGGCCGATGCGACAACTGCCAGGGCGAGGGCGCGGTCGCGGTGGAGCTGCTCTTCCTGCCGGGCACCTACTCACCGTGTCCCGTCTGTCGCGGTGCGCGCTACAACCCGGAGACCCTCGAGGTGCGCTACCGCGACCGGTCGATCGCCGACGTCCTCGCCCTGACCGTCGACGCGGCAGCCGAGTTCTTCGCCGACGTCTCGGGGATCGCCCGCAGCATCGCCACACTGCGCGAGGTGGGCCTGGGGTACCTCACCCTGGGCCAGCCCGCGCCCGAGCTCTCCGGCGGCGAAGCGCAACGGATCAAGCTGGCCACCGAACTGCAACGGGCCAGTCGCGGCCACACGCTTTTCGTGCTGGACGAGCCCACCACCGGGCTGCACCCGGCCGACGTCGATCGGCTGATGGCCTTGCTGCATTCACTGGTCGACGCCCGCAACACGGTCGTCGTGGTGGAGCACGACATGGCCGTCGTCGCCGGCGCAGACCACGTCATCGACCTCGGCCCGGGCGGCGGCGACGAGGGCGGCAGGGTGGTTGCCACCGGCACCCCGGCCGAGGTGGCGACGTGCGCCGCCAGCCGCACCGCGCCGTACCTGCGACGTTGACCCGGCACACCACCGGTCGTCAGGAGTGAACCGAACCGCCGTAGACGGCGAACGCGCCGGAGTCACCGACGCGGTAGAGCCACCACACCGCCACGCCCGACATGACGATCGCCGCGGCAGCGACGGCGTAGGCCGGCGCGCTGGAGCGCAGCACCGCCGCCGACCGCCGGCTCGGTTCGGCCTCGGCCTCGGCCAGGTCTTTGTAACGTCCGAAGCTGTAGGCGACGGTCGAGACGACGAACAGCCCGATGGCGAACCAGATCATGCTGTGCCCCAGGGCAGCATGGTGATCTATTGCCGGCAGCGAACCGCCCGCCTGTCGTTCGAGATAGTGCTGGTACCACCGTCCGGCGTTGGTCGTGATCGGCACGAAGATCAGCGCCACGAGACAGGTCAGCGGTGCGATGAATCCGAGCTTGCGGCGAGCGGCGGGCCACACCGCACCGAGCACGGTGAACAGCGCGCCCAGAGGTAGCAGCACGACGACGACGTGCAGTAACAGGACATGCGCAGGCAGTCCGTGGATCACGGTGGGCACCGCAGTCTCCTGTCGTTTTTGCAGCTACTTGACGATGAATGCGCCGCGCATACCCGCCGATGCGTGGTAGGTGCATACGAACGGATAGCGGCCGGGCTTGGTGAAGTGCAACGTTACGGTGGTCGACGCCGATCCGGGATCGCCGCTGACGGTGTGCGAGGTGACGTGCAGTGCCGGCACGGCAAGGTTGTGCGGGTAGCTGCCGGTGTTGCTCAGCGTGACCGTCAGCGTGCCGACGCCGGTCGTGATGACCGACGGGGAGAACATGAGCCGGTCGCTGGTCTTGATCGTGACCTTGCCGCCGCGGGCAGCGACGCCGGCCCCTCCGGTTGCCCCGTCCGTGGCCGCCGGTCGGCTCGCGCCGGACGAGGGCCCGGCCGGAGCCGGGCTGCTCGAGCAGCCGGCGACGAGCACTGCCGCCACGGCGGCGAGGGCGAGCAGGCGGCGATCCGCAGAGATGTGCACGTGTCCAGTCCTTTGCATGATCGAGTGATCGCTGCGATCTCCGGTGCGGCGACCGTCGGGCGGCCGCCGCACCGGAACGGATCGCTGGGCGATCAGCGTCGTTCCAGAGTCACTCGTCGGTCAGGACAGGTGCTTCTGCTTGGCGATCGCGGAGGCGAGAACGGCCGCCGTACCGGCCATGTGGCTCTCGGCCATGAGCACCTTGCCACCTGCGGACGGGGACTTGGTGACGATCGCCTGGATGGCGGTCTCGAGGGTGGTGATGTGGCCCTGCAGGTCCGCGGCGACCGCGTTGGCCGGCAGGCCTGTCGCCGGGCCGAGGAACTTCGCGAAGTCGGCCTTGTAGCCGGCGAGCTGCTTCTGCGACTTTGCGACCAGGGCCTGGTCCTTGGTGGCAAGACCCTTGGTGTAGTTGACGAAGAAGCCGATGTGCGCGCGCCACATCTTGATGAACGCGGTCTTGGCCGCGCCGCCGTACACCGAGCCGATCGCCGATCCGAGCGCGACCGTGTTGTCGTCCAGCGCCTTCACGGCTGCTGCGGTCTGCGCGGAGGTCAGCGATGTCTCGACGGCGGTCTGCACGACGGCTGCGGTCTGTGCGACGTGCTGGACCAGCAAGCCGGTCAGACCCGAGCGCAGCGCCGAGGCCGGCCCCGTCACGTTGCCGGCAAGGTTCTTCTGCTTGGCGATGCCTGCGGCGAGCACGCTGGCGGTGCCGTCCATGTGCATCGCAGCCATCTGCAACTTCGACGCCGCGGACGGGGACTTGGTGACGATCGCCTGGATGGCGGTCTCGAGGGTGGTGATGTGGCCCTGCAGGTCCGCAGCGACCGCGTTGGCCGGCAGGCCTGTCGCCTGGCCGAGGAACTTCGCGAAGTCGGCCTTGTAGCCGGCGAGCTGCTTCTGCGACTTTGCGACCAGGGCCTGGTCATTGGTGGCAAGACCCTTGGTGTAGTTGACGAAGAAGCCGATGTGCGCGCGCCACATCTTGATGAACGCGGTCTTGGCCGCGCCGCCGTACACCGAGCCGATCGCCGATCCGATCGCGACCGTGTTGTCATCGAGCGCCTTCAGCGCCATCGCTGTGTTGTCCGACGTCAACCCCGAGGTGACCGCGGTCTGCACGGCCAACCCGGTGAGGTTCACGTGCTCGCGGAAGAGTTCGTCCAGTCCCGCGCGCAGCGTTGCAGCAGCCGTGGCGGACGAGTCGGCGGTCGCGGTCGAAGGGCTGCTCGAGCTCGTACTCGGGGCCATCGACATGGCTGAGCTGGACGACGACATCGAGCCGCCGGCCTGCTGGGACGAGTTCGACGACGAGCCGCTGCTCGATGTGCACGCCGTCGTGGCAAGGGCCAGCGCAACGACCGCGCTGCCGATGGTGATGCGTGTACTGCGCAAAGACATGAGTTCTCCTGCCGAGCGGATCTTGTGGGCTTGTACTTGATCGTTCGTGTGATCGGCGCGATCGGGTTCCGTGACGCGTGTTACGAAAATGTCGATGCCACAAAACGATTGACGAATCCGGTCAGCGCGAGCCTGCACATGGAACCGATGCCGCTCGTGACGACGAACCTTTGGTATCCGTAGACCAGGAGGCGGCCTTGTCCATGTCATTCGCAATCGAGGCACTGTCCTCGCGGTGGCGCCCGGTCGTGGTCGTGGCCACCGTCGCGGCCTCGGTAGCGCACATCCCGGTGATCGGTCCGCACCTGGACGAGGCGCCCTACATGGGGGTGCTGTTCATCGTGCTCACGGTCGCCTGCGCAATGCTCGCGACAGCGGCGCTCCTTCGTGACAGTCAGGCCGTCTACGCCCTGGTCATCGTCACGTGTGGTCTCGCGGTGATCGGCTACGCCGCAACCCGGTTGGTCGCGTTCCCGATGCTGTCCGATGACGTCGGCAACTGGCTCGACCCGCTCGGTGTCGTTTCGATCGCTGCGGAGAGTGTCGCGGTCGCCGCGGCCATTTCCGCGCTGGTCGGGCATCGACGCCGCTCGGCAGCTCGTCGGCCATGATGGTGCCGTGACGATCTCCTCGGACTTCACCGCCCTGATCGACTACTACCCGCACTGGGTCGACTACCGCCGCTGGTACGCGCGGGTGCCCGGCGTCCAAGTAGCTGTGCGACACAACGGCGAGCTCGGGGCATCGTTCGCACGCGGCACGGCCGACCTCGGCACCGGTGCGGAGTTGCGCACCGACCATCTCTTCCGGATCGCCTCGCACTCGAAGTCGGTTGCCTCGGTGCTCGTGCTGCAACTGGTCGAGCAGGGCCGCCTGCGACTCGACGACACCGTCAGCGCGCACCTGCCGGAACTCGACGGCACGAGGCTCGCCGACCGCACCCTCGGTGAGTTGCTCAGCCACAGCGGCGGCGTGATCCGCGACAGCGAGGACGGAGATTTCTGGCAGGGCACCAAGGCCTTCCCGGGCCGGGACGAGCTCGTCGCGATCGCGCGTGCGGACTCGAGCGCCGTCATCGACCGCAACGAGCACTTCAAGTACTCCAACATCGGTTTCGGCCTGCTCGGCATGGTGATCGAAGCCGTCACCGGCGAGACGTTCGCCGACCGCGTCCGCACTGTCATCGCAGAGCCGCTCGGCCTGCACGACCTCGGCGGCGAGTACGAGCAGGCGCGCAGCGCCGACTACGCCGGTGGTCACACCAGCCTGGCCACCGCTCGTCACCGCGACACCATCGATCACGTCGATACCCACGCCCTCGCCGCAGCGACCGGTTGTTACGCGACGGCAGCCGACCTCACTGCCTTCTTCGACGCACTCATGCCCGGTGACGAGCGGTTGCTGCGGACGGCATCGACCAGGATGCAGAAGCGCCGCCTCTGGGAGGCTCGCGAAGGCGAACGCTGGTACGGCCTCGGGCTGTTCCTCGACAAGATCGGCGACACCGAACTGTTCGGGCACACCGGTGGCTATCCCGGGCACATCACCTGCACGCTCGCCGACGCCGACGAGCATCGGGTCGTGTCGGTGTTCACCAACTGCCTCGACGGCCCCGCGACGGCGATCGCGCGCGGTTGGTACCTGCTGCAGAACCTCGCCCGCAAGGCCGACCACGCCCTCGCAGGCGACGACGCGCACCGCTTCACCGGACGCTTCGGTCGCGAGTGGGGGCTGACCGACGTCGTGCGACTGGACGGACGGTTGTTCGCCGTCGATCCGGCCGCCGACGACCCGGCCGACGACGCCGTGCCGCTGGAGGTGATCGACTCGACCACGCTGCGCATCGCCGGTGGCCGTGGCGGCAACTCCTACGGCGAGAAGATGCGCTACACCTTCGGCGCCGACGACACGGTGCAGAGCGTGCGCGGCGAGAGCGGCATGAGCATGGTGCCGTTCGCGACGCCGTCGGACTGAGCCGCCGGCTTGCTGCGCCGTCAGCTGGGAATCGAACGCCAGAACGACCCTTCCGGAGGTTCTCCGCAATCGCGCAGCCCTGGGCTGGGTCAGCTGCCAGAATCGCCCTGGCACGATGAGGCCGTGATCTGCAACCTGTGCGCAACCGTCGCGCGAGTGCGATTCACATGCTGACTAGGCTCGGGCCAGTCCATTCACAGGGGGTCAACGCCGATGGGTGAGTTCGTCACGGTGGAGCGCGGCGAGAACGCCGTCGCAACGATCCGCCTCTCGCGGCCGCCGATGAACGCGCTCAACACGACGGTGCAGACCGAACTGGCCGACGCCGCCCGCGAGGTGAGTGCCGACGACGGCATCCGCGCGGTCGTGATCTTCGGCGGTGAGAAGGTCTTCGCCGCCGGCGCCGACGTCAAGGAGTTCGCCGGCCAGAGCCACGAGTACATGATGACCGACGCCACCCGCCTGACGAACGCGCTCGACGCGCTCGCGCGGATCCCGAAGCCGGTGATCGCCGCGGTGACCGGGTACGCGCTCGGCGGTGGCTGCGAGCTCGCCCTCACCGCGGACTTCCGGGTCAGCGCCGACAACGCCAAGTGGGGCCAGCCCGAGATCCTGCTCGGCATCATCCCCGGCGCGGGCGGCACGCAGCGGCTGCCGCGCCTCATCGGTCAGGCCAAGGCCAAGGACCTCATCTACACCGGCCGCTTCGTCGACGCCGACGAAGCGCTGGAGCTCGGCCTCGCCGACGCCGTCGTCCCCGCGGACCAGGTGTACGAGACGGCGCTCGCGATGGCCGCCAAGTTCGCCAAGGGCCCGACGCGCGCGCTCGGCGCCGCCAAGGCGGCGATCGACGGCGGCCTGGACGCCGACCTCGCCACCGGCCTCAGGCTGGAATCGCACCTGTTCGCAAGCCTGTTCGCCACCGAAGATCGCGCCATCGGCATGACGTCGTTCCTCGACAAGGGCCCGGGCAAGGCGAAGTTCACCGGGGCACCGGAATGACCTCAGCAGCGAACCCGCACGCGAGCGCCGAAGAGGTCGAGGCCGCCTGGTCCGACCCCAAGCTCGCCAACATCCTCTATCACGACTGGGAGGCGGGCACCTACGACGAGAAGTGGTCGATCTCGTTCGACCAGCGCTGCATCGACTACGCCCGCGAGCGATTCGAGCACGTCGCCGGGCGCAGCGGCTGGCCCTACGCGCGCTCGCTCGAACTCGGCTGCGGCACCGGGTTCTTCACCCTGAACCTGAAGCTCGCCGGTGTGATCGACGAAGCGCACGTGACCGACCTCAGCCCCGGCATGGTCGAGGTCGCCCAGCGCAACGCCCGCGGCCTGGGTTTCGAGATCGAGGGACGCGTCGCCGACGCCGAGCGCCTGCCCTACGACGACGACACGTTCGACATCGTCATCGGCCACGCCGTGCTGCACCACATCCCCGACATCGACCTCGCGTTCCGCGAGATCGTGCGGGTGCTCAAGCCCGGCGGCCGGTTCGTCTTCGCCGGAGAGCCCACCGAGCGCGGTGACTACATGGCTCGCCGGCTGTCCCGGTTCACCTGGTGGGCGGCGACCAACGTCACCAAGCTGGATGCGCTGTCGGCCTGGCGGCGGCCGCAACAGGAACTGGACGAGTCCTCGCGGGCGGCTGCGCTGGAAGCCGTCGTCGACCTGCACACCTTCGCGCCGGCCACGCTCGAGCGCATCGCCCGCGGCGCGGGTGCCGAAGCCGTGCGAGTCACGACCTCCGAACTGCTCGCGTCCTGGTTCGGCTGGCCGGTGCGGACCTTCGAGTGCGCCGTGCCGCGCGAGAAGCTCGGCATGCGCTGGGCGAACTTCGCACTGCGAGGGTGGACGCGGCTGATGGCCGTCGACCGGGTGCTCGAACACCTCGTGCCGCGCGGGCTGTTCTACAACGCCGAGATCACCGGGCTGAAGTCGGCCCGATGAGCCCGCCGATCGTGCTGTTCGATCTCGACGGGACGGTGTCGGACTCGGCAGCCGGCATCCTTGCCGCGCTTCGGCACGCCTTCGCCGCGAACGGGGTCGCTCCGGTTGACGCGCCGACCGAGCGTGCGCTGCTCGGGCCGCCGTTCCACGAGTCGCTGCCGCCGATAGTCGGCGCCGAGCGGGTGCCCGCCGTCATCGCGTCCTACCGCGAGCACTACGCGAGCACGATGTATGAGACCGCGCCCTTCGACGGCGTCCCCGCCGTGCTCGAAGCGCTGCGGACGGCCGGCCGGCGCCTGGCCGTCGCCACCAGCAAGCCCGAGCCGTATGCAGTGCCGATCGTCGAACATCTCGGTCTCGCAGAGGCATTCGAGACCATCGGCGGCGACGAGCTCGACGGCTCGTTCGGCACCAAGGCTCTGGTGATCGCGAGGGTGCTGCAGCGGCTGGGCAACCCCGCCCCGCAGGACGTGGTGATGGTGGGCGACCGGCTGCACGACGTGCTCGGCGCGCGCGAGCACGGTATCGAATGCATCGCCGTCCGCTGGGGATACGCGACCCCCGGCGAGCTCGACGACGCTCGTCCGGCGCGGATCGTCGACTCGCCCGGCCAGCTCGCGGCCGAACTCGGAGTGTCGGTCGGTGCCGTCCGCTGAGCAGCTGCGCAGCACGCGCACCCTCACCTGGCGCTCGCTGCGCTGGGTGGTGCGCCACCGCGCCTGGACCCGCTGGTACCTGATCCGCTACTGGCGATTCTTTCAGCTGAAGATGCGCAACCGGCACGTGATCACCCGCGGCTTCGTCTTCCTCGATCGTGGTGCGCAGGTCCACGCGCGTAAGGGTTACGGACGGCTCATCCTCGGCAAGTGGGTGCATCTCGGCGCCGGCACCGCCCTGCGCTGCCACGAAGGAACGCTCTCATTGGGCGACAAGTGCAACCTCGCCCGTGACATCTCGATCAACTGTTACCTCGACGTCGAGATCGGCGACAGCGCGCTGATCGCCGACGACGTGTACATCTCCGACTTCGACCACCGCTTCGACGACCTGACCAGGACGATCAAGGACCAGGGCATCGTCAAGTCACGCGTGCGCATCGAGCGCGACGTGTGGCTCGGCACGAAGGTCACCGTCTGTCGCGGCGTCGTCATCGGTGAGGGAACGATCGTCGGCGCGAACGCCGTCGTCACCAGGGATCTGCCCGCGTTCAGCGTCGCCGTCGGCGTCCCGGCGAGGGTGATCAAGGACCGCAAGCTGCTCGACTGAGGACGCACCATGGGCGCAGACGACATCGACCGCAGTTCGCGGACGGCACGGGCGTGGGTCGACGAGGCCGTGCGCCGCGTCGAGGCCGACGCCAACCGCTCGGCCGACACGCACCTGGTGGTGTTCCCGCTGCCGGCCCGTCCCGGCGTCGACCTGTACCTGAAGGACGAATCGACGCACCCGACCGGCTCGTTGAAGCACCGGCTCGCGCGCTCACTGTTCCTGTACGCCCTGTGCAACGGCCAGATCACCGAGGGCACCACGGTCGTCGACGCGTCGTCCGGCTCGACCGCGATCAGCGAGGCGTACTTCGCGCGCATGCTCGGGCTGCCCTTCGTCGCGGTGATGCCGGCAGCGACGAGCGCAGAGAAGATCGCGTTGATCGAGCGGGCCGGTGGGCAGTGCCGCCTCGTCCCCGACCCGACCGGTGTGTACGCCGAGGCGGCCCGGCTGGCGGACGAGGCCAAGGGTCATTACCTCGACCAGTTCACCTACGCCGAGCGCGCGACCGACTGGCGCGGCAACAACAACATCGCCGAGTCGATCTACGACCAGCTTGCGCTCGAACGCTTCCCGATCCCGTCCTGGATCGTGGTCGGCGCGGGAACCGGCGGCACGAGTGCGACCATCGGCCGCTACCTGCGCTACCGCCGGCACCCGACCCGGCTCGCGGTCGTCGATCCCGAGCACTCGGCCTTCTTCGCCGCGTGGCGCGACGATGACGACACCGTCGAAGGACGCCCGTCGCGTATCGAAGGCATCGGCCGCCCTCGGGTCGAGCCCAGCTTCGTCCCCGGCGTGGTCGACCGAATGATCGCGGTGCCGGACGCCGCGTCGATCGCGACCGCCCGCGCCGTCGAGACGATTCTCGGCCGCCGGGTGGGCCCGTCCACCGGCACCAATCTGTGGGGCGCGCTGCGGATCGCCCGCGAACTCGATGTCGCGGGGGAGACCGGCAGCGTCGTGACGTTGCTGTGCGACAGCGGCGATCGCTACGCCGACACCTACTACGACGACGCGTGGCTTGCCGCGCAGGGCATCGACATCGCGCCGTACGCAACCATCCTGCGCCGGCTGCTCGGCTGAGCCCGTCAATGCCTTCGGGTCGCGACCGCCTGCGCGTAGACCTGCGCGGTGGTGTGCGCGACGGCCTGCCAGGTGTAGGACGTGCGCAGCACGCCGGCCGCGTGCCGCATCGCCCGCCGCGATCGGTCCGGGTCTCGCAGCACGCCGTCGATCGCGGCGGCGAGGGCGTCCGGCTCGCCGGCCGGGAACGAGGCCGCTGCAACGCCGTCGCGATGCAGGTCGGCCAACCCGCCGGCATCGCTGACGACCACCGGCGTGCCGGCTGCGACTGCCTCCAGCGCGACGAGGCCGAACGGTTCGTAGTACGACGGCACGACCGCGACATCGGCGGCGGCGAGCAGCGTCGCGACCTGTGCCTCGGGCACGAAGCCGAGCCAGTCCACCGCCCGTGCCACCCGCCGGCGCCGCGCCTGCGCACGCAGCTCGTCCTCGTGCGGACCGGTGCCGGCGACGGCGAGCCGCAGGCCGGGATTCCGGCGCCGGAGCAGCGCAAGCGCGGCCAGCAAGGTCTGGACGCCCTTCTCGTGCACCAGCCGGCCGGCGAAGGCGACCAGCGGCCCGCCCGGGGCGTAGCGGTCCCGAGCCGTGGCGCGGGCGCGCGCCGGCACCCGCCAGCGGACGAGATCGACACCGTTCGGCACGACGTGGACGGCGTCCGCGTCGAGGTCGAACAACCGCACCGCCTCGCGCTGCGACGTCTGCGAGCAGGCGATGACCTCGTCGGCCGAGTTGGCCAGCCAGTTCTCGACGGAGTGGATCGCCCGGTTCAGCGGCGCCGGCAGCCAGCCCTGGTGGCGGCCCGCCTCGGTCGCGTGGATCGTCGCCACCAGCGGCGCATGCGCAGCCGCCGCGAGCGTGATCGCCGTCTGCGCCACGAGCCAGTCGTGGGCGTGCACGACGTCGGGCCGGATCCGGCGCAGCAGCGGCAGCGCCGCCCTGATCAGCGCGTGCTCGCTCGCCTGCGACCACGCGAGCAGCGACTCGGTGGTGAAGTCGATCGCGAGCGGGTCGAGCGCCGCGCGGCGCACCCGCACGCCGTCGACGAGCTCGTCCACCTGCTCGTCCTTCTCGCCGCGCGTGACGACCCACACCTCGTGCCCGGCCCGGACCAGCCCGCGGGCCAGCGCGTCCACATGGCGGCCGAGGCCACCGACCAACAACGGCGGGTACTCCCACGACAGCATCAGCACCCGCACGGCGAGGAACGTTAGTCTCGCTGCATGCAGCCCGCCCGTCGAGGTGGCCCGACCCGGGCCGTCGCCGCGGTGGTCGCCCTGCTCGTCGGGCTGGCCCTGCTCGGCGTGTGGCGGGTCGTGAGCGGCAGTCAGGACCTGCCGTTCGACAAGGGCGCGACGCCGCCGTCATCGGTGCAGGTGACCAAGGGCCACTCGTACGCGCTGGCGGTGCCCGGTGGGGTGCCGGCGATGATCGCGCGCGGTATGCCGACCCGCAACACCGGCGACCAGCAGGTGATCGTGCTCGAGTGCACCTGGTCACCGGCCGGTGACAGCCTCACCAGCGTCCGCTCGCCGTTGACCGCGCAGGCCGAAACGGTCGGGACGAAGGCCGAGAACGACGTCGGCCAGTTCTACGCCCCGATCACCGGCCGGATCCGCGTCGACTGTTCCGGCTGGGGCCCGATGTTCGTCCCCAACAGCGACGACCGGGCCCACGATTGGGCGGGCGAGGCGCTGTTGCTCGCGACGATCCTGCTGACGATCGGCGGCGCGCTCGCGCTGAGTGAACTGCGCGTCGCGCTCGAGCGGGCCAGGGTGCGCTCAACCGTTGCGGTGGGCGGCGACGACGAGATCGAGTGAGGCGTCGACGTCGCGCTCGTGGATCGGGAAGTCCGCGGTCGTCACGCCGGCGACATCGGCAAGCAGTTCGGGCGTCCACGCCTGCGGATCGTCGGCCAGCTGTGCGTCGACGAACGAGCCGTAGCGCGCGTCCAGCTCGCCCAGTCGGGCTCCCGCGTGCAACCCGAGCACCGCATCGACGACTAGGCCGTTCGAGACGAGCAGCCCGGTGAGCTCGGCGGCGGTGAACTCCTTGGTGTGGAACGGGTTGAGCGGCGTCTCGCGGCCGGGGGAGAAGGTGAGCCGATTCGGTGTCGTGACCAACAGCCGACCGCCCGGCCGCAGCACCCGCAGGCACTCGCGCACGAACTGCCCGTGGTCCCAGACGTGCTCGATGACCTGCAGGGTGGCGACGACGTCCACCGATCCGGAGCGGACGGGTAGGGCGGCGAGATTGGCCCGGACGAAGGAGGGAACGGGATACCTGGCGCGCGCATGGGTCACGGCCGCGCTGTCGTAGTCGACGCCGAGCACGTGCCGCGCCGTGCCGGCCAAGAGGTCCGTGCCGTATCCCTCGCCGCTGCCGACCTCGAGCAGCGTCGCGCCGGCGACCTGCGCGAGGAGATGTTCATACGCCGCCTCGTGGCGGCGGAACCAGTAGTTCTCGGACGGGATGCCCGGAACGGTGCGCTCACCGGTGAGCGGCAGAGCATCCGCACCTACAGGGCCACCGGCGTCCACCACGTCGATCCTCCTCGGCGCCGCCGCGGCGCGGCGCGGTACCCATGATGTACGACCTGCGATAGCGCAGATGTCGGAGGCATCCTTGGCTCGCCCTCGTCCGGCACCGCGACGCCGACGACGGCAGGGGATCTGGCCGTGGGGTTCATCGGCGGTCACGGCAACAAGCAGGCGATGACGGTCACCGCGTACCGCACGGTCAGCACCGCGACGGCGCAGACGTTCACCGGGAGCTTCGCGACGTCGATGTACTGGGCAGCCGCCACGGCCCTGTTCAAGCCCGCGGCGCCCCCGCCGAACGACTTCTCGATCGCGGTCGCCCCGGCCGCGGCAACCGTGACGGCCGGACACCCGGCGACCTTCACCGTCTGCACCGCCGTCACCAGCGGCGTCGGCCAGTCCGTCTTGCTGAACTCGACCGGCCTCCCGGACGGCGCCGGCGCCGCGTTCAGCCCGTCCACGATCGACGCGGGCGGCACCGCGACCCTGACCGTGTCGCCGTCGATCTCCACGGCCGCCGGCACAACGCCGATCACGATCGTCGGCACGGGCACGTCGGCCACGCAGAGCACCACCGTCGCGCTCACCGTCACCACGCCGGCGGTGACCCGCGCAGCGCTCTACTACCCGTGGTTCCCGGACGCGTGGGCGCAGCAGGCGCTGAACCCGTTCACCAACTACGTCCCGACGCGCCGCTACTACAGCACCGACGTCGCGACCGTCTCGGCCCAGATCAGGGACCTGCGGTACGCCGGCGTCACGCTCGGTGTCGCTTCGTGGTTCGGGCAGACGTCGAACACCGAGAAGCACTGGCCCGCGATCATGCAGGCCGCGCGTGGCACCGGGTTCGCGTTGGCGCCGTACTACGAGAAGGAGAGCACCTCCGACCCGACACCACAGCAGATTGTCGACGACCTGCACTATCTGCGTAGCACGTACGGCGGGCCCGGATCGGCCCTGGCATCCCTGCCGGCAAAGGGATGCCGGTCTTCGTCTACAACTCCGACGACCCGACCAACGCCAAGGGGTGCGACGCCGTGAACCGGTGGAACCAGGCCCGCCAGCTGCTCCAGCAGGAATACGGCGAGTCGATCTACATCGATCTCAAGGTCTTCCCGCAGTACTCGACCTGCCCCGGCAGTTCCGGGATCAACGGCTGGCACCAGTACGGGCCGGCCAGCGCGCGCCAGAACTTCTCCACCGCGCCCGGCGACGGCTCGTTCTCGATCTCTCCCGGGTACTGGAAGGCCGGCACGCCCTACGGCACCGCGCCGTTCCTCGCCCGCGACCTCGCGCGCTGGCAGAGCGACGTCGCCGCGATGAACGCCTCCATCGCGAAGTGGCAGCTGATCACCACCTTCAACGAGTGGGGGCGAGGGCACCGCGATCGAGAGTTCCTCCGGCTGCGGCGGCACGGCCCCGACGGGTGCGATGTGCGACTGGAGCGGCAACGGCACGACGTCGGACTTCGTCGCCACTCTCCACAACGCTCCGCCGCCGTCCTGACGGAGCTGGTCCGCGACCGCGGGCGCCGCGGACCGATCCACCCGCGGGACCAGTGGCCCTGTCGCGGCCGGCGCGGCGGTCCGACGATGACTGCCATGCCCAGCCCGGTCCAGGTGCCGTCCGCAGTGCGTCGGCACCGCTCGTTCGATGCGTTCGCCGGCGCCCACCGGGTCGTCTTCGAACAAGTCCGGGCGTTCTACGCCGACCCGGATTTCGCGATGCCCAGCCTGGGCGGCGCCAGCCCCGAGGTGCGCGAGGGGACGCTCGAGCAGAGTCGTGTCGAGGCCGACTACTACGACACGGCCGACCTCGACCTCGCTGCCGCCGGGCTGGCGGTGCGATGGCACCCACACACCCAGGAATGGATCGCCCTACTGCCCGTCGTGTCGGTCACCGGGCAGCCGATCCGCTGTGCGGCCGGCTTCCCCGGCACCGCCGGCGTCGTGCCCGACGCCATCCAGCGGCTGCTGCACCTGCACCTGCACCGGCGGCCTCTGGAGCGGGTCGCGCACGTCGACTCGCACCGACTGACCCGGCCGCTCATCAGCGCCACCGGGATCCGGCTCGCGGACGTCGTCGACGAGCATGTCGTCGCCACCCGGGTCGGCGGCGACCGGCAGGCTCACCGCTGCGTCCGCGTCGAGGTGGTCGATCTGGACGGGCTGGGACGCAGCGTGCTGAGCGACGTCTGCGCGCTGTTGACGCGGTCGGGCTGCCGCATCGAGGCGCCCGCTGCCGACCTCGCCCGCGCCTTCGGATCGACGCCATGGTCGCGGTGAGCGGTGCGGTCGATGTGCACGCGACGCCGGCCGAGATCCTCGCCGTGATCGCCGACCTCGCGACCTACCCGCAATGGTCGTCGGTGCACAAACGCGCGGCCGTCGACACGCGATATCCGGACGGCCACCCGCAGCGGGCCACGATGGCGGTCTCGGCGGCCGGCCTGGTCGACGAACAGGTGCTCGACTACACCTGGACCGACCACGACGTGCGCTGGACGCTCGTCGAGCCGACCGGTCAGCAGCGCGACCAGCGCGGCAGCTACACGATCACGGCCGGCCCGGCCGGGGTATCCCACGTCCGGTACGAGCTGGACATCAGCCCGGCGATCCCGCTCCCCGGGTTCATCGTCCGCCGCGTCATGCACAGCGCCCTCGTCGCCGCAACCGACGGATTGCGCGAGCGGGTCGAGTCGCTGTAGCGCGCGCATCGTCCCGGTGGGATGAGGCGGCCTGAGGGACCTCCTCGGCACGGTGGACGGGCATCCGGAGCGCAAATGACGAAGGGGTCAGCCATGCCCGAGACAGCCATCGCCGATCATGCCCTCATCGGCGACCTGCAGACCGCCGCGCTGGTGACCACCGACGGTTCCATCGACTGGTTCTGCTGCCCCCGATTCGACTCACCCAGCGTCTTCGGCGCGCTCCTCGACGACGAACGCGGCGGCCGATTCCGGATCCGTCCCACCGGCACGGCCTACACCACGCAACAGACCTACTTCCCGAACACCGCGATCGTGGTGACCCGGTTCTTCGCCGAAAGCGGGCTGGGCGAGGTCGTCGACTTCATGCCGCCGTGCGGGTCCGTCGCCACCGACAACCACCGTCTGGTGCGCATGGTGCGGTGCGTGCGCGGACGGATGCGGTTCGAGATCGAGGTGCAGCCGCGCTTCGACTACGGGCGACACGATCACCGCTTGGACATCACCGACCACGGCGGCGTGTTCACGGCGAACGGGTCTGCGCTGACCATGCACATCGTCCGCGAGCCACATGACAAGCGAGTGGCCGACCCGCATGTCCACGACAACGACGTGCAGGTGACGCTGGACCTCGAAGCGGGCGAGCTGCGCGGCGCCGTGCTCGAGTCGGCGTGCGACGGCCCGCCCCGCGAGATCCGGGTCAGCGAGATCCGCGAACTGTTCGACACGACCGTGCGCTTCTGGCGCGACTGGCTGGCCGGATCGAGCTACACCGGCCGCTGGCGCGAATCCGTGCAGCGCTCGGCGATTACGCTGAAATTGCTGACCTACAAGCCCACCGGTGGGCTCGTGGCGGCGCCGACGACCGCGTTGCCCGAGCAGGTGGGCGGCGAACGCAACTGGGACTACCGCTACACCTGGGTACGCGACGCCTCGTTCTCGGTGCGCGCGTTACTGCGCCTCGGCCTGCGCGAGGAGGCCGAGCAGTTCTCCTCCTGGCTCGGCAACCGGGTGCGCGAGCACGCCGGCGGCGACGCCAATCCGCTCAACATCATGTATCGCATCGACGGCACGTCCGATCTCAAGGAGGACATCCTCGAGCACTGGCGGGGTTACCGGGGCTCGGCGCCGGTCCGGGTCGGCAACGCGGCGGCGGAGCAACTGCAGCTCGACATCTACGGCGAGGCGCTGGACAGCATCTACGCCGCCGCCGAGGGCGGCATGCCGTTGCCGCACCGGGGCTGGGTCGCGCTCACCCGGGTGCTGGACTGGCTGGTCGAGAACTGGGACCGTCCCGACGAAGGCATCTGGGAGACTCGGGGCGGCCGCCAGGACTTCACCTACGGACGGGTGATGTCCTGGGTCGCGTTCGACCGGGCCGTCCGCCTGGCCACCGAGTACGCCCGGCCGGGTCCGGTCGGGCAGTGGATCGCTGCGCGCGACCGCATCTACCAGCAGGTGATGCAACGCGGCTTCCATCCGGACCGGGGCGCGTTCGTGCAGCACTACGACACCGACGTCCTCGACTCGGCGTTGCTGCGGATGCCGACGGTCGGCTTCATCGACGGCCGCGACCCGTTGTGGCTGTCGACGCTGGCCGCGATGGACACCGATCTGGTGACCGACAGCCTCGTCTACCGCTACAACCCGGAGGCCTCGCCGGACGGTCTACGTGGCAATGAGGGGACCTTCTCGTTGTGCAGCTTCGCCTACGTCGACGCGCTCGTCGCCGCCGGCCGGATCGACGACGCCCGGCTGGCGTTCGAGAAGATGCTCACCTACGGCAACCACGTCGGGCTCTACTCCGAGGAGGTCGCGCTCACCGGGGAGCAGATCGGCAACTTCCCGCAGGCCTTCACGCACCTCGCGCTCATCGATGCGGCGACCGCCCTCGACAGCGCACTCGGGGCACTTACGCCCTGAGTGGGCCCGGTCATGCAGATCCACCGAGGTCACCCGTACCCGCTCGGCGCGACCTGGAACGGACGCGGCGTGAACGTAGCGGTCTTCTCCGACAACGCGACCGGCATCGACCTGTGCCTGTTCGACGACGGGCGGGACAAGAGCGAGTCGGCGCGCTACCCGCTGCCCGCCTCGACCGGACGGATCTGGCACGGCTACTTCCCGGACCTGCGTCCGGGCCAGATGTACGGGCTGCGCGCGCACGGGCCGTACGAACCGGCCCAGGGGCACCGGTTCAATCCCAACAAGTTGCTGTTCGACCCCTACGCCAGGGCCGTGGGCAGGGACCTCGCCTACGACGAGAGCCTGTTCGGGTATCCGACCGGCGGGGACGACCTCGGCTTCGACCCGCAGGACAGCGCCGCGTTCGCGCCGCTCGCCACCGTCATCGACCCGGCCTTCACCTGGGGCCACGACGTGGCGCCGCGCCGCACGCTCGCCGACACCGTCATCTACGAGCTGCACGTCAAGGGCTTCACCAAGTTGCATCCGGGCGTCCCCGAGGCCCTGCGCGGCACCTATGCCGGGCTGTGCTCACCGGCCGCCGTGCAGCACCTGCTCGACCTCGGTGTGACCGCCGTCGAGCTGCTGCCGGTGCACTACCGGGTGAGTGAACCGTTCCTGGTCGCCGAGGGCCTGTCCAACTATTGGGGCTACAACACCCTCGGGTTCTTCGCCCCCGACCCGCGACTGGCCGCGGCACGCGATCCGCACGCAGTCGTCCGGGAGTTCAAGACGATGGTGGCCACCCTGCACGCGGCGGGCATCGCGGTGTTTCTGGACGTCGTCTACAACCACACCGCCGAGGGCAACCAGGCCGGGCAGACGCTGAGCTTCCGCGGGCTGGACAACGCGTCGTACTACCACCTGGCCGATGACGCGAGATTCACCTACGACGTCACCGGCACCGGCAACTCGCTCAATCTCGGTCATCCGCGCACCCTGCAGCTGGTCACCGACAGCCTGCGGTACTGGGTGAGCGAGATGCACATCGACGGTTTCCGGTTCGACCTCGCGCCGGAGCTGGCGCGCCAGTTCCGCGACTACGACAAGCTGTCGCCGTTCTTCGAGCTGCTGCTCCAGGACCCGGTGCTCACCGGCGTCCATCTCATCGCCGAGCCGTGGGACGTCGGAGCGGGCGGCTACGACGTGGGTAACTTCCCGATCGACTGGTCGGAGTGGAACGGCCGCTACCGCGACACGGTGCGCCGGTTCTGGTCCGGGGCAACGCAACAGCTGGGCGATCTGGCCACCCGCCTGTCCGGATCGGCCGATCTGTACGGCGACGACGGCCGGCGGCCCTCGGCGAGCATCAACTTCGTCACCGTCCACGACGGATTCACCCTCGCCGACCTGGTGAGCTACAACCAGAAGCACAACGAGGCCAATCTGCAGAACAACGCCGACGGGAACAACCAGAACGACAGCTGGAACTGCGGGACCGAGGGCCCGACCGCCGATCCGGCAGTCTCGGCCCTGCGGCAGGCGCAGATGCGCAACCTGCTGCTGACGCTGTTCCTCAGCCAGGGCGTTCCCATGCTGCAGGCCGGTGACGAGTTCGGCCGCAGCCAGCAGGGCAACAACAACGCCTACTGCCAGGACAACGAACTGACCTGGATCGACTGGGATCTCGACGCCGACCGCGCTGACCTGCTCGCCTTCACCAGGCAACTCGCCGCGCTCCGCGCATCCGAACCGGTATTCCGCCGCCGCACTTTCTTCCAGGGCCGGCCGATCGTCGGCGACATCAAGGACATCTACTGGATCAGCCCGCACGGTGCGGAGATGCAGCTCGCCGACTGGAACGAGCCGGTGGAGGCGCTCGGCGTGCTGCTCGTCGGTGAGGAGATCGACGAACTGGACGAACTCGGCAACCGGGTCACCGGGAACAGCTTCCTGGTGCTGCTCAACGCCGGCGCGACCGCCCTGGCGTTCCCGGTCCCGCAGCGTCTGACGAGCCTGGACCTGCAGGTCGTCCTCGACACCGTCGCACCCGACACGGTGGGCGCCCAGGTGTCCGACCTGTACCAGCTCGCAGCCCACAGCGCCGCGGTGATCCTGGTGACGAGAGCCGCCGCATAACGGTGCGCCTCGTCCGTCACGGGTGACGCCGACACCAGCCGGGGCGTTCAGGATCGGACCATGGTTGCGCCGAATCGCCCTGGGACAGACGCCAACGCAGCGCAGCCTGCGGATCAGGCGCTGGCCCAGGCACAGGCCGAACGGGACGAGGCACTCGCCAAACTGGCCAAGGTGCAGCGGACCAGGGTGCGCGGCGGGATGATCCGCCGGACGATCGTCGGGATCCTGGTCTTCCTCATCGCGCTGCTGGTGCCGGTCACCGCCGCCACCGCATGGGTGCGACACACCGTGCTCAACACGAACAACTACGTCAGTACGGTCGCCCCGATCGCCTCGAACCCGGCGGTCACCGAGGCGGTCGCCCGCACCGCCACCGATCAGCTGTTCGTCGCGCTCGACCCGCAACAGATCGTGGCCAATGCGCTGCCGCCCAAGGCATCATTCCTGGCAGCGCCGATAACCAACGGCATCAAGGGATTCGTGCAGAGCCAGGTCAACAACATCTTGGCCACGGCCGCCTTCCAGCAGATCTGGATTACCGCGAACCGGGTCGCACACGAAGCGCTGCTGAAGATTCTCAACGGCCAGGCCAAGGCGTTGCAGACCACGAACGGCGAGGTCGTGCTCAATCTGGTCCCGCTGCTGAACAACGTGCTCGCCGCGGTGCAGAAGCAGGCCTCCGAGCTCATCGGCAAGAATGTGACACTGCCGACGCTCAGCGGAAACGAACTGCCCAGCGCGGCGTGCGCGAAGATCTCGGCTGCGCTGCACCGGCCGCTGCCTGCGACATGTGGTCAGATACCGCTGTTCCCCGCCGGCAAACTCGATCAGGCCCAACACGCGGTGCGTCTGTTCAAGCACCTCGTCGTCGCGCTGCTGATCATCACTCCGCTGCTCGCGCTGCTCGCCCTGTGGCTGTCCCGGCGCCGGCGCCGCACGCTGATGCAGATGGCCGTGGGCGTCATGCTGGGCATGGTTCTGGTCCGCCGCACCGTGTTCTGGCTGCAGGACACCCTCATCGCGACCGGGAAGCCGGAGAACACGGCGGCCCGCGGCGCGATCGTGCATCAGGTGTTGCACGGCTTCTTCGACATGAGCCTGTGGGTGCTCTGGATCGCGCTCGCAGTGCTCGTCATCGCCGCGGTGACCGGACCGTACCGATGGGCCGTCGCCGGACGCCACTGGTTGGCGGGGGCCGGACGCAATGTCGTGCAGTGGACCCGGGTCGGGTTCGGACGGGCGAAGGCGGGCGGCGCCGGTGGATGGATCCCCGCGCACCTCGACCTCTTGCGCATCGGTGGCGCGGCCCTCGCGCTCGTGCTGATTCTCGCGTTCAGCCTGAGTTTCGTCGGGGTGCTCATCGTGCTGGGGTTGACGGCAGCCTATGAGTTCTGGCTCTACCGGATCCGCGAGCAGCTCGGGCCGCCCGGCGCGGGCGCCGGCGCGTCGGCCTGAACCGACGCGTCAGGCCTCCCCGCCCGGAACGCCGTCGCCCGCGCCGCGTTCGCGTACCCAATCGATCTCGATACCGTCGGCGGCGAGCCTGCGCACGACGTCGACGAGGTCGTCGTCGGTCACCGAGACGAGGACGCTCGAGCTGCGCTGCGTACTCACTTCCCAGGGCGCCGATGCGGCCGAACCCGTGTCGAACAGCGACGAGACGAGCATCGGTCCGACCACACCGGCGATGTGGATCGCGTACACGGCGGTCTGGTCGTTGGGCGCGCCCAGGCCCGGGTCGGTCATGCCGTTGCCGGCGTGACCGCGCAGGGGAGCCGTCGGAGTTCCAGGACGTCGAGCCCGAGATCGGCGATCCGGGCGACGATGCGCTGCAGCTGGTCGGGGCTCAACCGGCTCGTGGTGATGACCGTCTCGAGCGGCGAAGGCGGGAACGGGGTGGCGCCCAGTTCGGCGAGCAGGCCGGGGCTCACCGCGCCCTGCACGTTGATCTCGTACACGTGCTTGCTCACGCCTGCGACGCTACGAGCGATGTGCACGGGCCGCCTCGTCCACCGGGGAGGAAACCGGCGGCGGTCCGACTGTCGAAGCGCGGCCGGCCCCGGGGCGCACAGCCGGGATGAGGAAGGCGGCGACCAGGCCGATGAGCGTGATGACGGCGAGAATCAGCATGGCAACGAGGTATTGCTCGTTGCCCGGGGCCGCGGCGCTGACGAGCACCGAGCCGGCCAGCGCGACGCCGAGCGACGAGCCGAGGTTGGACACGCTTCGGGACACGCCGGAGATGTCGCCCTGGTCGGAGGCAGGGAAGCTGGATTGCACCACATTTACCGACGCGGTGAGCATCACGCCGACACCGAGGCCCATGAACAGCAGTCCCGGCATGGCGGCGAGGAAGCCGGTGTCCTTGCGCACGAGCATGAGCAGCAGGGCCATGCCGAGCAGTGTGAGCACGAACCCGCCGCGCACCAGCATCGCCTGCGCCCGGCGGCGCGCCATGCGTTCGGCGAATGCCGACGCGACCAGGATGCCGACGGTGGCCGGCGTGAGCGTGAGCCCGGTCTCGATCGCGTTGAGGTGCCGGACCTCCTGGAGGAACACGGACAGGACGAAGAACGAGCCCTGCAGCACGAGCCACTGCACGTTCTGGGTCAACAGGCCCAGATTCGAGACACGGTTGCGGAACAACCGAAGAGCGACCAGCGGCGTACCTCCGGCCCGCTCGACCCGGTGCAGGTGCCAGGCGCACCACGCGAGGATCAACAATCCGAGAGCGAGGAAGATCCACACCGGCGAGATCGATCCCTTCGAGAGGACGACCTTGCCGCCGATCGTGAGGTCCTCGCGCGCCTTGCCCCAGCCGAACGTCGCCGACTGGAGCACCCCGTAGACGATGAAGAACAGCCCCGCCGCCGAGAGCACCGCGCCGCCCAGGTCGAACCGAGGTGCCTTCCCGGTCCGTGGCGGGTCGACGATCGAGCGGGCGAGCAGCACGATGGCTGCGACGACGAGGAACTGCAGGATGAACGAGGCGCGCCAGCTGATGCCGCTGGTGACCAGGCCACCGATCAACGGGCCGGCCGCAGCACCCAGGCCGGCCGCACCGCCGACCACACCGAAGTACTTCGCCCGCGTCTCGACACGGTCGAAGGACACGGTGATCAAGATGTAGATGGGCGGGATCATCAAGGCCGATCCGACACCCTCGAGCAGCGAGTACGACACCATCAGCAACGGCAGGCCCTGGGCGAGCGAGGCGAGCAGGGCGCCGGTGCCGTAGATGATCAGCCCCCAGATGAAGCAGGTCTTGCGTCCCCAGATGTCGCTGAGCTTGCTGCCGGGAATCATGAGCGAGGCCATCGTCAGCGTGAACAAGGTGATCGTCGTCTGGATCCCGGAGACAGAGCAGCCCAGGTCGTTCGCGATCGTGGTGATCGCGACGTTCATGTTGGTGCCCGCATAGCTTGCGATGAACTGCGCGAGCGCGAGCGGCAGCACGAGCGCGCGCGCTGACTGGGCGTGGCTACCGGTCGTGCTCATGCGCTACCTCCGGCGGGTGGACGATCGGCCTCAATCCTGTTGCTCCGGCCCTGCGATGTGGTCGTCCCCGACGGATGATGCGTGCGGACGCACCAGGGCGAATCGTGCTGCTATGGCGGCGGGAGTGGACGCGCGCGCCCGCAGCGAGTTCCGGCGGAGCGTCGCCACCTCGACGCTGCGGGTCGTAGTGGCACTCACCCTGCTCGGCCTGCTGTACGCGTATGCCCCACTCGGTCAGCATCTGAGCGGCAACGTCGCGGCCGAGCTCGCGTTCTCGCTCCTCCTGCTGTTGGTCGTGACCGTGTGGGAGTTCCGGAACGTGAGCCGGACCAGCAATCCCGAAGTCCGCGCCCTGGAAGCAGTCGGCGTGTTGCTGCCGCTGGTGTTGTTGCCCTTTGCGTCGGCGTACTACGTGATGTCTCACGAGGTGCACGCCAGCTTCGGCACGGTTCTCACCCGGCTCGACGCGCTGTACTTCACCATCACGACCTTCGCGACGGTCGGGTACGGCGACATCACGGCGAAGTCCGAGCCTGCCCGTGCCGTCGTCACCGTGCAGATGGTGATCGACCTCATGCTCATCGGCATCATCGCCAAGGCCCTGTTCGGGGCGGCCCAGCGGCGCCGGAGCACGCTCAGCGAGCGCCAGGGGGAAGGCGATGCAGCTCGGTAACGACGAGGCCGTGCGCCCGCAATCGACTCAGCACCCCGAGCAGCGCGGCTTGATCCGCTACCGAGCCGGTCAACACCGTGCTCGCCGCCGTCGTGGTCATCGACACGTCACCGAGGTCGGCAACGGAATCCGCGTCGAGCAAGCCCTCGACCCGGATCTCGAAGGTGATCGCAGACATTCGAATTGACTCCCGCCCGGTCGGCTTGCCGGCACCCCCAGAGCGTCGGACAGCCGGGCTGCGCACGGCTCGTCCGTCGCGGGTGATTCGCACGTGACCGCACCGATCGAGGGTGTGCGGATGAGGCAGTTGGGTGCGCTCGGGATGCTGTTGCTCACCGTCGGCGTACTCGTGTCCGGATGCTCGTCGTCGCCGTCCGCGTCACCG
>DATBTJ010000068.1:0-9479 GCA_036559305.1 Jatrophihabitans sp. | reverse complement strand
GCGCGAATCGGTCGCGCCCGGTACCCCCGGCGACGATCCGCACTCCCTCCTGTTCGGCGACGAGGACACCGGCGAGTTCGCGCCGGAGATCTCGCGTGCCGAGCGGCGCCGCGACGAGCATCGCCACCGCCGTGGCCGCCGCCGGCGCGGCCGGCTGTTCGTGCTGCTCGCGGTCGTGATCGTCGCCGCCGTCGCCTACTTCGTCGTCCCCAAGGTGATCGACTACTTCTCGGTCGCCGACTACTCCGGCCAGGGCTCGGGGACGGTGTCGATCACGGTGAACCCGGGCGACACCACGGCCGACATCGGCAACACCCTGCAGCACCAGAGCGTGGTGAAGAGCGCGCAGGCCTTCACCGACGCGTGCGGCGCCAGCACGTGCGCCGGCATCCAACCCGGCACCTACCTCCTGCGCCTGCACATGTCCGGCGCGGCCGCGGTTGCGCTGATCACGTCCAACGCGGCACGCGACACCACCAATGACCTGGTGATCCCCGAGGGCGCCACCGGCCTCGACGTGCAGACCCGGCTGGCGAAGATCTTCCACGGTCAGAGCGCGAAGATCGCGGCCGCCATGAAGAACGCCGGGGACCTCGGGTTGCCGCGCGGCTACACCGGCAAGGGCAGCGGCATCCCGACCTCCGTCGAGGGCTTCCTGTACCCGGCCACCTACCGCGTCGACCCGGCCGGAACACCGACCAAGGTCCTCGCGAACCAGGTGATCCCGCGCTTCCTCGAACAGGACCGGCAGACCCACTTCGCCGACGACGCGGCCAAGATCCACCTGACGCCGTACGACGCGCTGATCATCGCCTCGATCGCGCAGTCGGAAGCCAAGTTCACCGGCGACATGCCCAAGGTCGCGCGCACCATCCTGAACCGCATCAAGGACGGCCGTCCGCTGCAGTTCGACTCGACCAGCTCCTACGCCTGCAAGCTCGCGGGGACACCGGCGAGCAAGTGCATCTATCACCAGGTGGACAGCCCGTACAACACCTACACGCACAAGGGCCTGCCGCCGACGCCGATCGACAACCCGGGCGCGCCCGCGATGTCCGCGGCGGTCGCACCGGCCAACGGCAACTACACCTACTTCGTCAACATCGACGGCGCGGGACACCTCGGCTTCTTCAGCAGCGCGAAGGACTTCGAGAAGGCTCGTGAGAAGTGCGTGAAGCAGCACTGGGGCTGTGGCTGAGCCGGTTCGCCGCGCGGCGGTGCTCGGGCGTCCGATCGGGCATTCGCTCTCGCCGGTGCTGCACCGCGCCGCCTACCTCGCCCTCGGGTTGACCTGGTCCTACGAGGCGATCGAGTGTGGCGCGGACCAGCTGGCGGACGTGCTCGCGCAGCGCAGCAACTGGGCGGGCTTCTCGTGCACGATGCCGCTCAAACGGGCGGTGCTCGAGGTGGCCGACGAGGTCCGCCCGCGCGCCGCGACGGTCGGCGCCGGCAACACGTTGCTGCCCCGTGCGGGCGGCGGCTGGATCGCGGACAACACCGACGTCGTCGGGATCGTGGCGACGGTCCGCGAGGCCGGCCTCGCCCCGGCGACGGTCACGGTGCTCGGCGCCGGCGGCACGGCGCAGGCAGCGGTCGCGGCGCTGCCGGAGCTCGGCGTCGCGCGCTGCGCGGTGCTGGTGCGCGACGCGGGCCGCACCGGCGAGCTACGCCGCACCGCACAGCGCGCCGGCGTCGAGGTCGAGGTCGGCGCGCTCGACGACGCCGCGGCGTTGCAGGCCGACCTGGTCGTGTCCACGCTGCCGGGCGGCGCCGCCGACGCCTTCGCCGGCGCCGGCTGGCGGCGCGGCCAGGCAGTGCTCGACGTCGTCTACGACCCGTGGCCCAGCCCGCTGGCCGCGGGCGCGGAGCGGGCGGGCGCGATCGCGCTCAGCGGAATCCGGATGCTGTTGCACCAGGCGGCGGCCCAGGTCGAGCTGATGACCGGATCGTCTGCTCCGGTCGCCGCGATGGCCGACGCGCTGCGCCGTACGCTCGAACGATGAGCGTCACCACGACGCGACGGGCGATCATGCGATTGCCCGCCGGCGCCGCTCCGTCCACCGGCCCGGACGATGTCGCGGTCGAATCGCCGCTCGTCCTGGGCCAGGACGGCGAGGCCATCGCGACGCTCATGCGCACCCCCGGACACGATCTCGAACTCGCCGCCGGGTGGCTGGTCGTCGAGTCAGGGGTGCGGGCGCCGGCGGACATCGTGACGCTGCGCTCGTGCCGCGAGGACGACACCGACCGGGTGCACATCACGCTGCGCCCCGACGTGCGACCGCCGCGCCCGCGCGCTTTCGTCACCTCGGCGGCGTGCGGGGTGTGCAGCGCCGACGTGCTCGACCTGACGCTGCTCCGCACGTCCGAGCCGCACACCGGCGGGTGGACGGTGTCACGCGCCGTACTGACCGAGCTGCCGGACCGGATGCGCACCCGGCAGCGCGCCTTCGACCGCACCGGTGCCGTGCACGCGGCCGCGCTGGCGAGCCGGACCGGTGAGCTCGACGTGGTCCGCGAGGACGTCGGCCGGCACAACGCCGTCGACAAGGTCGTCGGGCACGCCCTGCTCGACGGCCGGCTGCCCGCCACCGACCGGCTGCTCGTGGTGAGCGGACGCGTGTCGTTCGAGATCGTGCAGAAGGCGGTCGCGGCCGGGGTGGCGGGCATCGTCGCGGTGTCCGCGCCGTCCAGCCTGGCGGTCGACCTCGCGCGCGAGCACGGCCTGCTGCTCGCCGGCATGACGCGCGCCGGGCGCACCAACGTCTACGCCGGGCAGGACCTCATCGCCGGTTGAACCGGCCGGCAGGTGGGGCGGCCCGACTTTCAACGTGCGAGAACGTGTTTCAGTCGGCAGACTCCGCAGCATGGTGCTTGGGACAACACGTCGAGGCTTTCTCACCGGCGGTGCCGCCGCTGCTACCGCGGGGCTGTTGCTGCCCGAATCGGCCGGTGCCGCGACTCAGAGCGTGCTGCACACCGACGTCGCCGTCGTCGGTGCGGGGCTGGCCGGACTCACCGCGGCGCGCCGGCTGGTTGCGCACGGCCACCGCGTCGTGGTGCTCGAGGCGCGCGATCGCGTCGGCGGCCGCACGCTGAACCATTCGATCGGCGGCGGCCACGTCGCCGAGGCGGGCGGCGAGTTCGTCGGCCCGACGCAGGACCGCATCGTCGCCCTCGCCAACTCGGTGGGCGTCGGTACCTTCCGCGCGTACGACACCGGCAACAACGTCTACCTGTATCCGCCGCAGCCGCGCACGACCTACAGCGACACGTCGCCCCTCGGCACCGCGCCGCCGGACGCCTTCATCACGCATGACATCGCCGCGCTCGTCACGCTGATCGACCAGATGGCCGCGCAGGTGCCGGTCGACAAGCCGTGGACGGCGAGCAGCGCCGAGGACTGGGACCGGCAGACCCTCGAGACGTTCGTACGTGCGCACTCGAGCCAGCCCGACCGCGTCCTCGGCCTGCTCGCGCCGTTCCTGCAGGCGCTGGTCGGCGCCGAGGCCCGCGACCTGTCGCTGCTGTTCGTGCTCACCTACGTCGCGGCCGCGGGTGACCGGAACAACGTCGGGACGATCGAGCGGCTGTTCAACGTGCGCGGCGGTGCGCAGCAGTCGCGCCTGCGCGGCGGTTCGCAGCTGATCTCGCTGCGGATGGCGCACGCCCTCGGCCACCGGCTGCACCTGGCGACGCCGGTGCGGCGCATCGTGCAGGACGCCCGCGGCGTCACGGTGCACAGCGATCGCGTCGTCGTCCATGCGCGGCGGGTGATCGTGGCCGTCCCGCCGGCGCTGGCGCAGCGCATCGACTACGCCCCGCTGCTGCCCACCGCGCGTGACCAGTTGCTGCAACGCATGCCGATGGGCGCGCTGATGAAGGTCGAGGCCGTCTACCCGAAACCGTTCTGGCGCGCGGCCGGGCTGACCGGGCAGTTCCTCACCGTGGGCGGGCCGGTCGGGTACAGCTTCGACAACTCCCCGCCGGACGGATCGGTCGGCGTGCTGGCCGGATTCGTCGGCGGTGAACAGAACATCGAATGGGGACACCGCAGTCACGCCGAGCGGCGCAAGGCGGTGCTCGCCCAGTACGTCCGGCTGTTCCAGGACAAGCGCTTCGGCAACCCGATCGGCTACTTCGACGAGGACTGGGCGCGGGCCGAGTGGACCCACGGCGGTCCGACGGCGGTCATGGGCCCGGGCACGCTGTACCGCTTCGGCCACGCGCTGCGCACCCCGGTCGGACGAATCCACTGGGCCGGCACGGAGACCTCGGACTACTGGCAGGGCTACATGGACGGCGCGGTGCGCTCCGGCGAGCGGGCCGCCGACGAGATCCTGCGCGGCCACTGACCCGGCGCAGAGCAGTCGGCAGAGACGACCCCACGACTGGTCGGGTAGATGACGGGGTGGTTGTCGTGGACGCGGCCTGCGGGGGACACCCAGCGCAAGGTGCCGTCGGGGCGCCGCTCAACGGTCCAGTCGGTGTCGTGCTTCAGGTGATGATGTCGCGGGCACAGGCAGATGAGGTTGTCGGAGCTTGTCGTGCCCCCGTCGGCCCAGGCGGTGAGATGGTCGAGCTCGCAGAACCTCGCCTGGCGATGACAACCGGGGAACTGGCACTCCCGGTCGCGGGCGATCACGAAGTCGCGTAGGGCGGTGGGTGGCCGGTAGGTCGTACGTCCGTAGTCGACCAGCCGACCCAGCTCGTCGGTGACCAGGCGCCGCCAGGTGCCGGTGGGGTCGGCGGCGATGGCGCGGGCCTGCGCCGCGGGGATGGGCCCGTGCTGAGCGAGCTCGGCGGGCTGGTTGTCCAGGCCGAGCAGCGTGGACGCGGCGATGGTGACCTGTACGGCCGGGCCGACGTGGCAGCCGCCGGCGGCGATGCCGTTGAGCCAGTCCTGCGCTATTTGCACCAGACCGTCGGCGCGGCGTTGGTCGCGGGTGCGCGGGTCGGTCCTGGGGATGCGGGCGGCAGCTGCGTCAACCGCGCTCATCACCGTTTGTGCAGCGTCTGCGGGCAGCACTGCGCCGACAGTGGCGGTGGCGCTGTCGCGGTTCGAGTGGCACCACACCCGGCGGTCCGCGAGTGCGGCGCGCAGTTGTTCCTCCGGGCTGCGCGGGTCCAGAGCCAGAAGTTCACGGCGAAGCTTGCGAGCGAACGCGGTGTAGTCGCGTCCGGCCGCGAACGGCACACACGTCAGCTCGATTCGGGCCGCGTCGTCGTCCGACAACCCGATGACGGTGTCGCAAACCGCTTGCGCGTGCCGCAGAGTCAGCTCACCCGCCGCCAGCGCGGTCAGCGTCAGCGGAAGCCGGCACACGAGCATCCGGGCGGTTTCGATCCGGTCGTTGCTCGCCGCTGCTGACTCGCCGAGCAGGACCCTCAGCTCGTCACGGATGTAGCCCTTCTCGACGATCGGCGCCGGCACGCCCTCGCGTGGGTCGTCGACGATTGCGGCGATCAGCCGGGCTTCCTCGGCCTGCAGGGCTGCCAACTCTTTCTGGAGCTTGGCTACGCGGTCAAGTGCTGTGTCGATGTCCATGAGCTGACGCTACGACGGGGGTCTGACAGTTTTGGCTGCTGTTGCTGGGGATTCTCCGGGCGGGTCGGTCAGTGTCGTCTGGAACGACAATGTGAGCGCCTCGCGTTCCTGCGTGCTCGGCGGCCGGTTCGCCGACGATTGCGTTACCTGCCGCTGGGCGCGGTTTGATCCTCATTTCGCCGCTGTCGGGCGCGGGCTGCGTCGTGGTCATCCTGCGGTGTCGTTGTCGTCGGGAACGACAACGTGAGCGCCTCGCGTTCCAGCGTGCTTGGCAACCGGCACACCCACGACTGAGTCACCAGCCGCTCGGCTCGTCTTGATCCTCATTCGGCCGCTGCCGGGCGCGGCCGCGTTGGGGTCATCCTGCTGTGGTTTCTGCACGCTGGGGTTTGAGGTGGGGTTCGGGCGTTGTCGTCGGGAACGACAAGGTGAGCAGCTCGCGTTCCTGCGTGCTCGCCGACCGGGACACCGACGACTGGGTCACCAGCCGCTGGGCTCGTCTTGATCCTCATTCCGCCGCTGTCGGGCGCGGGCTGCGTCGTGGTCATCCTGCGGTGTCGTTGTCGTCGGGAACGACAACGTGAGTACCTCGCGTTCCTGCGTGCTCGCCGACCGGCACACCGACGACTGGGTCGCCAGCCGCTGGGCTCGCGTGATCTTGGAATCGAGGACCAGCTGGCCCCAGCATTGTCATCTGCAACGACAATCGCGATGCGACCGCCTATCGCGCCAGCAGCTCACGCACCTCGTCGTTGAGCTCGTCGCTCAGGTCGTCGCCGGCCGCGAGCAGCCGGGGCAACAGCTGCCGTTCGGTCATGAACGCGCGATAGGCAAGCGACACTGTCACGTCGTGCGAGGGACGCCGCACGACGGTGATCGGGTCGCCGGCCCGCAGCTCACCGGGCACGACGACGCGGAGGTACGCCCCCGGCCGCGCGTCCGCGGTGAAGATCTTCAACCAGCCCGTCTCGCCGACCCAGCCGCGAAATGTCGAGCACGGGATGCGCGGGCAGGTCACCTGCAACACCACGGTGTCGCCGACGCGCCACTGCTCGCCCAGCAACGACTCGTTGACGTCCAGCCCGACGGTCGTGAGGTTCTCGCCGAAGAACCCGTCGGTCAGCGGCCGACCGAGCCGTGCCGACCACCCGTCGAGATCCTCGCGCGCGAACGCATAGAGGGCCTGGTCCGATCCACCGTGGTTCGCGACGTCGCCGATGTAGTCGCCGACGATCCCGCTGCCGAGACCGGTCGTCTTCGGCCCGGGGTCGCGGACGGCGACCGGGCCGGTGACGGGGCGCTTGTCGATCCCGGTCCGCAGGGCGTCCTTGTACGGGTTGGGAAGCGGCTGCCCGACGTTGACCGAAGCGAGTACCTGTTCAGCCACGTCGCAGCTCCTCGAGATCGGCCCACGTGTCGACGTCGACGCCCCAGCCCTCGGTGTCGGCGACCTCTTCGACCGCGACCGCGTCGAACAGTGCGCGCATCGCGGCATCGGCAACGGCCGGCAGCCGGTCCAGCGCCCCGCGCAACGTAGCCGTTCGCCAGACAGCGGCGAGGTGGTTACGCCGCCCGTCACGTTCGAGCACCGCGACGTCGGCGTGCGCGGCCGCGGTCAGCAGCTGCGGGACGGCGGCGGCGACCCGCGGCAGGTCGGTGGCAAGCACCAGCACCCAGTCGGCGGCCACCTCGGCGAGCGCGGCCGCGAGCCCGGCCACCGGGCCGCCGCCCGGTGGCTGCTCCTGCACCCACGTCACCTCGCCGGCGATCTCGCGCCGCGGGCCGGCCACGATCACGCGCTCGGCGCCTTCGGCTGCGGCCACCACGAGGTCGAGCAGGGTCCGCCCGCCGATCTCGACCAGCGCCTTGTCGGCTCCGTCCAGCCGCCGCGACGAAGCGCCTGCCAGCACGATCGCGTCGAACATATTTTGACCCTAGTTCTTCGCCGGCCACCGGCCCGGATGTTCTCGTTGATCTGCTCGCCCTCGTAGATCGCGAGCTGACGGACCAGCGCGTCGTCAGAGGGCTACTCGGAACACCTGTGGAAGGGATAGGTTCTCGCCATACGTCCGCTTTGTGCCTTTGGAGGAACAGTGCCGAAGAGGTCCCGCAGCCAGGTGCGCCGAACCCTGGGAGCCACCCTGGCCGTCGGTCTGGTCGTTGCCGGAGCGTTCGCCGCGTCCGAGACCGCGGCGGCCGGCAACCCCGCCGCCAAGCCGGCGAAGCCCGATGCGATGTGCCACCTCGGCAACGGGGTGAAGCACGTCGTCAGCCTGGTCTTCGACAACGTCCACTTCGCCCGCGACAACCCGAACGTGCCGTCGGACCTCGAGCAGATGCCGCATCTGCTGCACTTCCTCGAGAACAACGGCACGGTGCTCTCGAACGTGCACACGCCGATGATCGCGCACACCGCCGACGACAGCCTGTCGATCTACACCGGCCTCTACGGCGACCGGCACGGCCAGCCGCTGACCAACTCCTACAAGACCTTCAACCCGGACGGCACGACCGATCCGGCCGCGTCGTTCGCCTACTGGACGAGTCCGGTGGTCGACACCGCGTCGACCCCGACGAGCGGCCACGACACGTTGCCGACGATGGCCTACTCGCCGACCACGCCGGCCGAGCATGCGAACACCGGTCAGCAGACACCGGCCCCGTGGGTGCCTTACACCCGCGCCGGCTGCAGCGTCGGCAACTTCTCGACGGCGAACATGGTTCTCGAGAACACCCGCCAGGACATCAGCACCGTCTTCGGCGCCGGTTCACCGGAGGCGGCGCAGCTCAACGCCGACGCCGACCCGTACAAGGACAACGAGATCGCCGACTACATCGGCGTCGCCGTGCACTGCGCGCACGGCGACCCGACGTGCAGCGACGCCACGGCGGTCAAGTACGGCCAGTCGTCGCCGACTCCGTCGGCGCGTCCCGACCTGCTGCCCACCGAACCCGGCGGTTATCACGGCTACCAGGCCCTGTTCGGCGCCCGCTACGTCGCGCCGCAGCTCGGCGCCGGCACGCCGGACGTGTCGCACAACGGTTACCAGGTCACCGATTCATCAGGAAACCTGGTCGATCTGAACGGCACCGAGATGGACGGTCAGTACACCTCGCCGACCCGTCCCGGGTTCCCGGGCTTCAGCCCGACCCCGGCGCAGTCGCTCGCCTACGTCGCCGACATGCAGGAAGCCGGCATCCCGGTGACCTACGGCTATGTCTCCGACCTGCACGAGCGCAAGGCCGGCACGACCGGTGCGTGCACCACGGCGACGGCCAAGGCCACCGGCAACCCGGTTGGTCCCGGTGACAGCTGCTACGTCGGCAACGCCAAGGCCTACGACGCCGCGTTCGCAAAGTTCTTCGAGCGCCTCAAGCACGACGGCATCACCCCGGCGAACACGCTCTACCTGATCAGCTCCGAGGAGAACGACCAGTTCGACGGCGCCAACGTCGGACGGGCGACGACCCCGACGCCGGCGGGGTGCGACGGCGTCACCGTGCCATGCAGCTACGCCGCCGGTCAGATCGGCGAACTGCAGACCGACATCAACGCCGAGCTCGCCGGGACGCAGAGCGCGAACACGCCGTTCGACCTCGAGCCGCAGGGTGCGTCGGTCTACGTGCACGGACAGCCGTCCGCGAACGACCCGTCGGTGCGGCAGTTGGAACGCGACACCGCGGCGATGACGGCCGACAACCCGTACAGCGGTGCCGTCGGACAGCACATCGTGAACTACCAGGCCGGGACGGCCGAGCAGCGGATCCTGCACATGCAGACCTCCGACCCGCTGCGCACGCCGACGTACTCGATGTTCCCGGTGCCGGACTACTACTTCTCGACGTCCGGTCCGGCACAGTCGATCAACAGCGCGTACGCCTGGAACCACGGCTACTACTCGCCGAACATCGACGTCACGTGGGCGGCGCT
>DATBTJ010000067.1:0-13696 GCA_036559305.1 Jatrophihabitans sp. | reverse complement strand
TTCGGCATGGGGATCGAACGATCGTTGATGTTCCGCAACGACGCCGCCGACATGCGCGACATCGTCGAGGGCGACGTCCGGTTCACCGCTGCATTCGGAATGGAGCCGTAGATGCGCGCGCCTGTTTCCTGGCTGGCCGAGTACGTCGACCTGCCGCCGGGCGTCTCGCCGCGGGAGCTCGCCGATGCGCTGATCCGGGTCGGGCTCGAGGTCGAAGGCGTCGAGTCCGGCGCCGACGGCATCTCCGGCCCGCTCGTCGTCGGCCGGGTGCTGACCTTCGCCGACGAGCCGCAGAAGAACGGCAAGACGATCCGCTGGTGCCAGGTGGACGTCGGGGAGGCTGAGCCGCGCGGCATCGTCTGCGGTGCGCACAACTTCGCGGCCGGCGACCTCGTCGTGGCGTCGCTGCCCGGGGCGGTGCTGCCCGGCGGCTTCGCCATCAGCGCGCGCAAGACCTACGGCCACATCTCGGACGGGATGATCTGCTCGGTGCGCGAGCTCGGCATCGGCGACGACCACGAGGGCATCCTCGTGCTCGCCCCCGACACCGGCGCTCCCGGCGACGACGCGGTGGCGGTGCTCGGCCTGCGCGAGGCCGTCCTCGACGTCGCGGTCACGACCGACCGCGGCTACTGCCTGTCCATCCGCGGGCTGGCCCGCGAAGCCGCCGCCGCCCTGGACGTGCCGTTCCGCGACGTGGCCGCCGCGCTGCCCGAGGCGGACGGCAAGGCCTACGAGGTGAGCGTCGACGACCCGGTCGGCTGTGATCGGTTCTCCGCGCGTGCTGTCGAGGGGCTCGACCCGGGCGCGCCGTCACCCAAGTGGCTCACCAGCCGGCTGCAGCAGTGCGGCATCCGGGCGATCTCGCTCGCCGTCGACGTCACCAACTACGTGATGCTCGAGACCGGCCAGCCGCTGCACGCCTTCGACCGGGCCAAGCTGGCCGGCCCGATCGGCGTGCGACGCGCCCGGCCGGGCGAGAAGCTCACCACGCTCGACGACGTTGCGCGCACCCTCGATCCCACCGACCTGGTCGTCACCGACGACTCCGGACCGATCGCGCTAGCCGGTGTCATGGGCGGCGCGTCCACCGAGATCGGAGCCGGGACGGACGCGATCGTGCTCGAGGCGGCACACTGGGAGCCCGGCTCGATCGCGCGCACCGCCCGGCGGCACAAGCTGCCCAGCGAGGCGTCGCGCCGCTTCGAACGCGACGTCGACCCGGAGATCGCCGGCGTCGCGCTGCAGCGTTGCGTCGACCTGCTCGTCGAGTACGGCGGCGCAGCAGCGGTCGACGGCTACACCGTCGTCGGCACGCCCGCCCCGCCGGCGCCGATCGCCCTCGCCGCCGACCTGGCCGAGCGCACCGCCGGCCTGCCGATCCCGACGGCGACGGTCGTCGCGACCCTCGAAGCGGTCGGCTGCGCCGTCGCCGGCGACGATCCGCTCGAGGCCACCCCGCCCACCTGGCGACCGGACCTGCTGCTTCCCGCCGACCTGGTGGAAGAGATCGTCCGCCTCGTCGGGTACGAGACGATCCCGTCGGTGCTGCCGCGCCCGCACGCGGGCACCGGACTCACGCCCGGACAGACGATGCGCCGCGCGGTGTCGCGCGTGCTCGCCGCGGCCGGGCTGGCCGAGGTGCTCGCGTCGCCGTTCCTCGGCGAGCCCGCGCTGGACGCCCTCGGCCTCGCCGCCGACGACCCGCGCCGGGCGGCGCTGCGCCTGGTCAACCCGCTCTCGGATGCCGAGCCGCTGCTGCGCACGACCCTGTTGCCGGGACTGTTCCAGGTGGCGCTGCGCAACCTGGGCCGTGGTGAGCGCGATCTCGCGCTGGTCGAGACCGGCCTGGTGTTCCGCAAGGATCCGAACGCCGCACCCGCTCCGGTGCCGTCCATCGCGCAGCGCCCGAGCGACGACGAGATCGCGGTGATCTACGACGCGGTGCCCGACCAGCCGCGGCATGTCGCCGCGGTGTTCTGCGGCGACGTCGAGCGGCGCGGCTGGGCCACCACCGCGCGGGCGGCGGACTGGACCGACGCCGTCGAGGCGGCACGCACGGTCGCCCGCGCCGCGCGAGCCGAGCTGACCGTGCGCGCCGGGGACACCGCGCCATGGCACCCCGGCCGGTGCGCGGAACTGGTGCTCGACGGCGTCGTCGTCGGGCATGCCGGTGAGCTGCACCCACGGGTGGTCGCGGCCGTCGGTCTGCCGGAACGCACCTGCGCGATGGAGCTCGACCTGGACGCGTTCGCGCCGCCCGGGCCCGCTCCCGCGCCGCAGATCTCGGCGTTCCCGCCCGTGCTGCTCGACGTGGCGCTGGTCGTCGGGGCGACCGTGCCCTCGGCCGATGTGCTGGCTGCCCTGCGCGACGGCGTCGGCCCGCTGCTGGAGTCGGTGCGCCTGTTCGACGTGTACCGCGACGAGCAGCGACTCGGCCCCGCGCTGGTCTCGCTCGCCTTCGAACTCCGGCTGCGAGCATCGGACCGCACGCTCACCCTGGACGAGGCAACGGCCGCACGCGACTCCGCCATCACGCTGGCCGCCGAGCGGACCGGCGCTCGCCTCCGCGCCTGAGCCCGCTTCTGCATGAAGTTGCGTCATGCTGCATAATTCTTCGGCATGGGGTATCGGATCGCAGTCGCCGGAGCCAGCGGCTATGCCGGTGGTGAGCTGCTGCGCCTCGCCGCGGCGCACCCGGACTTCGAGGTCGTGGCCGTCACCGCGCACGGCGCGGCCGGCCGGCGTGTCGGCGAGTTGCACCCGAACCTGCGCTCGGTAGCCGCCCTCGAACTGGCGCCCACGAGTGCCGACACGCTCGCCGGCGCCGACCTGGTCTTTCTCGCCCTCCCGCACGGCGCGTCCGCGGCGCTGGCCGCCGATCTCGATCCGGGGCAGCGCATCGTGGATCTGGGCTCCGACCACCGGCTGACCGACGCCGACGCGCACCAGCGCTACTACGGCGGCGCGTACCACGCCGCCTGGACCTACGGCCTGCCCGAGTTGTCCGGTGCGCGCGATGCCATCACCACATCGACCCGTGTGGCGAACACCGGCTGCCACGCAGTGGCGGTCGTCCTCGCCGCCGCACCCCTGATCGCCGCCGGCGTCGCAGCACCCGACGACGTCGTGGTGACCTCGGCCAGCGGCACCTCCGGGGCCGGCCGGTCCGCCCTTGCGCACCTGCTCGGCAGCGAGGTGATGGGCGATGTCTCGGCTTACAAGGTCGGCGCGCACCGGCACGTGCCGGAGATCAAGCAGGCCGCGGGCATCACCACGCTGACGATGACGCCGGTGCTCGCGCCGATGCCGCGCGGAATTCTCGCGTCGGTGGCATTGCGCGCGAGCGGCGCGCACGACCCGTACGAAGTGCTGCGTGCCGCGTACGCCGACGAGCAGTTCGTACACGTCCTGCCGCCCGGTCAGCAGCCGCACACCGCGGCGACCGCCGGTTCCAACGCCGCACAGTTGCAGGTCGTGCGCGACGAGGACTCCGGACGCATCGTGGTGACCTGCGCCATCGACAACCTCGGCAAGGGCGCCGCCGGCCAGGCCGTCCAGAACGCGAACCTGATGCTCGGGCTGCCCGAGACGGCCGGCCTCACGGCGGACGGGGTGGCGCCGTGAGCGTGACCGCCGCCCGCGGGTTCCGGGCGGCCGGCGTCGCCGCCGGCATCAAGGCCTCCGGGGCGCTCGACGTTGCCCTGGTCGTCAACGACGGCCCGTCCGACATCGCCGCCGCCGTGTTCACCACCAACCGGGTGAAGGCCGCGCCGGTGCTCTGGAGCGAGCGAGTGATCGCCGACCACCGCCTTCGCGCCGTCGTGCTCAACTCCGGCGGGGCGAACGCGTGCACCGGCCCGGACGGCTTCGCCGACACCCACCGCAGCGCCGAGGCGGTCGCTGCGGCCTTGGGCGTCGGGGCGGGCGAGGTCGCGGTCTGCTCGACCGGCCTCATCGGCGAGCGGCTGCCGATGCCCGCGCTGCTCGCCGGCATCGACGCCGCGGCCGCGGCGTTGTCCGACCACGGTGGCGCCGACGCCGCCGAGGCGATCCGGACCACCGACTCCGTGCACAAGCAGGCCTACGTCACGCGCGAGGGGTGGACCGTCGGCGGCATGGCCAAGGGCGCCGGCATGCTCGCGCCGGGTCTGGCCACGATGCTGTGTGTGCTGACCACCGATGCCGAACTCGATGCGACCACCGCCGACCAGGCATTGCGCGATGCCACCGGCCGCACCTTCGACCGGGTCGACGCCGACGGCTGCATGTCGACCAACGACACCGTGGTGCTGCTCGCGAGCGGCGCCTCCGGCACGACGCCTGCGCCTGCGGAGTTCGCGGCCGCGCTGTACGAGGTCTGCGTCGACCTGGCCGGCCAGTTGCTCGCCGACGCCGAAGGCGCGACGAAGGAGGTCCGCATCGAGGTGGTCGGCGCGGCCGGCGAGGCGGATGCCGTCGAGGTGGGACGCAGCATCGCCCGCAACAACCTGCTCAAGTGCGCGCTGTTCGGCAACGACCCCAACTGGGGACGGGTACTCGCCGCCATCGGAACCACACGTGCCGCGTTCGAACCCGATCGCCTCGACGTCGCCATGAACGGTGTGCAGATCTGCCGCAACGGCGCAGCCGGCGACGACCGCAGCAAGGTCGACCTGACCGGGCGGAACATCCACATCCGCGCCGACCTGAACGCCGGCGAGCACACCGCGACCGTGTGGACCAACGACCTGTCGCACGGTTACGTCGAAGAGAACTCGGCGTACTCGTCATGACCCGCGAATCGGCAATGGAGAAGGCCGCCGTCCTGGTCGACGCGCTGCCCTGGTTACAGCGTTTCCACGACAAGATCGTGGTGATCAAGTACGGCGGCAACGCGATGACCAGCCCCGAGCTGCAGGCGGCGTTCGCCGAGGACGTGATGTTCCTGCGTTACGCCGGCCTGCGCCCGGTGATCGTGCACGGCGGCGGCCCGCAGATCACCGAACATCTCGACCGGCTCGGCATCGCCTCGGAGTTCAAGGGCGGCCTGCGGGTCACCACCGCCGAGACCGTGTCGATCGTCCGGATGGTGCTCACCGGGCACGTCAATGCCGAGATCGTGAACCTGCTCAACGACCACGGCTCATTGGCAGTCGGCCTGTCCGGTGAGGACGCGAGCCTGCTCACCGCGGAGCGGCGCGGCGCGGTCGTCGACGGCGAGCACGTCGATATCGGCCAGGTCGGCGACGTCGTCGCGGTCGACCCGTCCGCGATGCTCGCGCTCATCGAGGCCGGGCGCATCCCGGTCCTCGCTACCGTCGCGCGCGGGCTGGATGGCCTGACCTACAACGTCAACGCGGACACGGCTGCCGCAGCAATCGCGGTCGGGCTGCAGGCCGAGAAGCTCATCGTGCTCACCGACGTCGAGGGACTTTACGCCGACTGGCCGAACAGCACCGAGGTCGTGAGCTCGATCGACACCGACGAACTCACCGCGCTGCTGCCGAGCCTGGCCAGCGGGATGGTGCCGAAGATGGAAGCGTGCCTGCGCGCGGTCGAGGGCGGAGTGCCGCGTGCTCACGTGCTCGACGGCCGAGTGCCGCACGCGCTGTTGCTCGAGATCTTCACCAGCGAAGGTATCGGCACGATGGTGTTGCCGGGCAACGTGCCGCAGGACAAGGGGGATTCGTGAGTCTGCAAGCCCGTTGGGACAACGTCATGATGCCGAACTACGGCACTCCACCCATCGCGATCGACCACGGTCTCGGCGTGCGGGTCTGGGACGACGCGGGACGTGAATACCTCGACTTCATCGGGGGAATCGCGGTCAGCAGCCTCGGTCATGCGCATCCCGCCGTCATTGCGGCGGTGTCGGCGCAGGTTGCCAGGCTTGCGCACTCGTCCAACCTGGCCATGCACGAACCCGGCGTGGCGCTGGCCGAACGGCTGGTCGGCCTGCTCGACCTACCGGCGCGGGTGTTCTTCGCCAACAGTGGTGCCGAGGCGAATGAGTGCGCGGTCAAGCTCGCCCGCAAACACCGCCCCGGCAAGGCAATTGTCGCGTGCCACAACTCGTTCCACGGACGCACGATGGGGGCGCTGTCGCTGACCGGCACTCCCGCCAAGCGCACCCCGTTCGAACCGCTGCCCGGCCCGGTCACCTTCGTCGACTACGGCGATGTCGCCGCCCTGCGCGCCGTCGTCACGACCGACACCGCTGCCGTGTTCGTCGAACCCACTCTCGGCGAGGGCGGCATCGTCGCGCCACCATCAGGTTTCCTGACGAATGTGCGCGAGATCTGCGATGCAACCGGCGCGCTCATGGTCGTCGACGAGGTCCAGAGCGGCATCGGCCGCACGGGACACTGGTTCGCGACCCAGGCCGAGGGCGTCCGCCCTGACGTCGTCACCCTGGCCAAGGGGCTCGGCGGCGGGCTGCCGATCGGTGCCTGCGTCGGAGTCGGTCCGGCGGGGGAGTTGTTCGCAGCCGGCGACCACGGCAGCACGTTCGGCGGCACTCCGGTCTCGTGCGCGGCCGCACTCGCCGTGCTCGACACCATCGAGCACGACGGTCTGCTCGACAACGTCAAGCAGGTCGGTGAGCACCTGGCGAACGCCCTCGACACGCTTACCGGTCCGCTCGTCGCTGGGCACCGCGGCGCCGGCTTGTGGCGCGCGCTCGTACTGAGCGATGCGAAGGCCGCCGCTGTCGAGAAGGCGGCACGCGAGCAGGGCCTGCTTGTCAATGCGGTCAAGCCGGACGTGATCCGCCTGGCGCCACCGCTCGTCCTCACCGCCTCCGACGTCGACGACGCAGTCCCGATCCTTGCCGCCGCCCTGGAGGCCACGACATGACGGTGCGCCACTTCCTGCGTGACGACGACTTGAGCCCGGACGAGCTCGCGCTCGTACTCGACCTGGCCGTCGAGATGAAAGCCGACCGGCATCGCTACCAGCCGCTGCACGGGCCGAAGTCGGTCGCGCTGATCTTCGACAAGCCCACGCTGCGCACCCAGCTGTCCTTCGCGACCGGGGTCGCCGAACTCGGTGGGCAGCCGCTCACGATCGACGCACGGCTGGCGGGCATCGGCGAGCGGGAGTCGATCGCCGATGTCACCCGGGTGATCACCCGTCAGGTGGCGGCAATCGTCTGGCGCACCTTCGGCCAGGACCGCATCGACGAGATGGCTGCGCACAGCACCGTGCCGGTCGTGAACGCGCTCACCGACCAGTTCCACCCGTGCCAGATCCTCGCCGACCTGCTCACCGTCCGCGAGCACAAGAAGTCGCTGGCCGGGCTGCGGTTCAGCTATGTCGGGGACGCCGCGAACAACATGGCGCACTCCTACCTGCTCGGCGGCGCCGCAGCGGGGTTGCACGTGACCGTCGCCGGCCCGGACGGCTACCACCCGGACCCGCAGATCGTCGACGCCGCGCGACGCATCGCCGCAGGCACCGGCGGCTCGGTCACCGTCACCGCCGACGCGGCAGCTGCGTTCGACGCCGCCGACGTGCTCGCGACCGACACCTGGGTCTCGATGGGGCAGGAGGACGAGCGTGTCGAGCGCGAGGCGCCGTTCCGGCCCTACGCGATCGACGCCGCCGCGCTCGCCCGCACCGACGACGCGGTCGTGCTGCACTGCCTGCCGGCCTATCGCGGCCGCGAGATCAGTGCCGAGGTCATCGACGGCCCGCAGAGCGTGGTGTGGGACGAGGCCGAGAACCGTTTGCACGCGCAGAAGGCGCTGCTGACCTTCCTGCTGGAGCGAAGTTGAGCGCCCCGAGCGCGAGCCGCGTCGCGCGCCACGACCGCATCGTCGCGATCCTCGCCGAGCAGCAGGTCCGCTCGCAGGCCGAGCTCGCCGCTGCCCTGCACGCCGGCGGATTCTCCGTCACCCAGGCGACGCTCTCGCGCGATCTGGACGAGCTCGGCGCGGTCAAGCTGCGGTCCCCGGACGGTGGACCGCCCGTCTACGTCGTGCCCGAGGACGGCAGCCCGCTCACGGCGCGCGGCGCGGGCGCCGACCCGCCGCAGCGGCTCGCCCGCCTGCTCGGTGACCTGCTCGTGTCCGCCGAGGCCAGCGCCAACCTCGTCGTGCTGCGAACCCCGCCCGGCGCGTCCAACTTCCTCGCGAGTGCCCTCGACCGCGCCGGGCTGCCCGACGTGCTCGGCACCATCGCCGGCGATGACACCATCCTGGTGATCGCCCGCGACCCGATCGGCGGCGATCGGCTGGCCGGCAGACTGCTGGACATGGCCCGTCCCCACCACCCCACCGCAAGCGACATCAGGAGCGACATCAACCCGTGAGCAAGGTCCTGACCTCCCTCCCGATCGGCGAACGCGTCGGCATCGCGTTCTCCGGTGGCCTCGACACCTCGGTCGCTGTCGCCTGGATGCGCGCGAAGGGCGCGATTCCGTGCACCTACACCGCCGACATCGGCCAGTACGACGAGCCCGACATCTCCGGAGTGCCGCAACGAGCCGTGCAGTACGGCGCTGAGCTGGCGCGTGCCGTCGACTGCCGCCGCGAGCTGGTCGAGGAGGGCTTCGCCGCACTGGTCTGCGGCGCCTTCCACATCCGCTCGGCCGGACGGGCCTACTTCAACACCACCCCGCTCGGCCGGGCCGTGACCGGCACCATGCTCGTGCGCGCGATGCACACCGACGAGGTTGACATCTGGGGCGACGGCTCGACCTTCAAGGGCAACGACATCGAGCGGTTCTACCGCTACGGGCTGCTCGCCAACCCCGGGCTGCGCATCTACAAGCCGTGGCTCGACGCCGACTTCGTCACCGAGCTCGGTGGCCGTGCCGAGATGAGCCAGTGGCTAACCGAACAACAGCTGCCCTATCGCGACAGCAAGGAGAAGGCCTACTCGACCGACGCCAACATCTGGGGCGCGACGCACGAGGCGAAAACGCTCGAGCACCTCGGCGTCTCGCTCGAGACGGTCGAACCGATCATGGGCGTCAGGTTCTGGGATCCCGCGGTGGCGGTCGAGTCCGAGGACATCACTGTGCGCTTCGTCGCCGGCCGTCCCGTCGCGATCAACGGGCGTGACTTCGCCGATCCGGTCGAGCTCGTGCACGACGCCAACCGCATCGGCGGACGCCACGGTCTCGGCATGTCCGACCAGATCGAGAACCGCATCATCGAGGCGAAGTCACGCGGCATCTACGAGGCCCCCGGCATGGCGCTGCTGTGGATCGCCTACGAGAGACTGCTCAACGCCGTCCACAACGAGGACACGATCGCCAACTACCACGCGGAGGGACGCCGGCTGGGTCGGTTGCTCTACGAGGGGCGTTGGCTCGACCCTCAGTCGCTCATGCTGCGCGAGTCCATCCAGCGGTGGATCGCCTCGCTGGTCACGGGCGAGGTTCGGATCCGGCTGCGGCGCGGGGAGGACTACACCGTGCTCGACACGACCGGCCCGCAGCTGTCCTACCACCCGGACAAGCTCTCGATGGAGCGGACCGAGAACGCCGCCTTCGGGCCGGTCGACCGGATCGGTCAGCTCACCATGCGCAATCTCGACATCGCCGACTCGCGGTCCAAGCTCGAGCAGTACGCCGCGCAGAGCGAGGTCCTGCTCCGCCGCACGCACCTGTTCCGCGAGCTGGAAGCGGCGGGTCTGGACCAGTCCGGCGCCGAGCAGATCACCGCCAACCGGGAGCACCGGCCGGACGAGACCGTCCTCGACGAGGCCGCGATCGAGGCCGGCGTTGACTGAGTCGGCGGCGCTGTGGGGCGGCCGGTTCACCGGCGGCCCGTCCGACGCCCTCGCTGCCCTGTCGCTGTCGACGCACTTCGACTGGCGGCTCGCGCGGCACGACATCGCGGGGTCGCGCGCCCACGCCCGCGTCCTGCACCGGGCGGGCCTGCTCGACGACGCCGAGCTCGCCGGCATGCTGGCCGCGCTCGACCGGCTCGACAGCGACGTCGCCGACGGCAGTTTCACCCCCGTCCCGTCGGACGAGGACGTGCACACTGCGCTGGAACGCGGTCTGATGGAACGGGCGGGCGACGACCTCGGCGGCCGGCTGCGTGCCGGCCGGTCGCGCAACGACCAGATCGCGACGTTGATCCGCATGTACCTGCGCGAGCAGGCCCGCTTGCTCGCCCGCGAGGTCCTGGCCGTCGTCGACGCGCTGCGCGGGCAGGCGCAGCGGCATCTCGGCGTCGCGATGCCGGGACGCACCCACCTGCAGCACGCCCAACCGGTGCTTTTGTCGCACCACCTGCTGGCGCACTGCTGGGCGCTCTCACGCGACGTGGCGCGCCTGCAGGACTGGGACACGCGCGCTGCCGTGAGCCCGTACGGAGCAGGCGCGCTGGCCGGGTCGTCGCTCGGTCTCGACCCGGCAGCGGTGGCCACCGAGCTCGGCTTCGCAGCGGCCGCCGAGAACTCGATCGACGCCACCGCCTCGCGTGATGTGGTGGCCGAGTTCAGCTTCGTCTGCGCGATGCTGGCGGTCGACCTGTCGCGGATCGCGGAGGAAGTCGTGCTGTGGGCGACCAAGGAGTTCGGCTTCGTCACCCTCGCCGACGCCTACTCCACCGGCAGCTCGATCATGCCGCAGAAGAAGAACCCTGACGTGGCCGAGCTCGCCCGGGGCAAGGCCGGCCGGTTGATCGGCGACCACGCCGGTCTGCTCGCGACACTCAAGGGCCTGCCCCTCGCCTACAACCGCGACCTGCAGGAGGACAAGGAACCCGTCTTCGACGCCGTCGACACCCTGCACCTGCTGCTGCCCGCGATGCAGGGCCTGATCGACACCCTGGTCTTCGACACCGACCGGCTGGAATCGCTCGCTCCGCAGGGCTTCTCGCTCGCGACCGACATCGCCGAATGGCTGGTGCGGCAACACGTGCCCTTCCGGGTCGCGCACGAGGTCGCCGGCACGTGCGTGCGGGTGTGCGAGGAACGCGGCATCGACCTGCCGGATCTCACCGACGACGACCTCGCAGCCATCTCCTCGCAGCTGACCCCGGACGTGCGGACCGTGCTCACCGTGGCAGGGTCGATCGCGTCCCGGGACGCCACCGGCGGCACCGCCCGGACGCGTGTCGCGGAACAGGCCGCGCAGCTGGCCGAACGGGTCGCCGCGCAGGTCGCCTGGGCGCGATGACCGTCGACCGGGGGGCACTGGCCGGCTCCGCGCTGCGCCTCGCACCGCGGTTGCTCGGCGCCGTCCTCGTCTCCGACGTCGGCGGCGCCCGGGTCGCGGTGCGGCTCACCGAGGTCGAGGCGTACGAGGGTGCCGACGACCCGGCGTCGCACGCCTTCCGCGGCAGGACACGGCGCACCGCGGTGATGTTCGGGCCGCCGGGACACCTCTACTGCTACTTCACCTACGGCATGCACTGGTGCGCCAACGTGGTGTGCGGGACCGATGGCGTGGCCGCCGCCGTGCTGCTGCGGGCCGGTGAGGTCGTCGACGGGTCCGAGGCGGCCCATGCGCGGCGCCCGGCCGCCCGCACCGCCCGCGAGCTGGCCCGCGGGCCGGCTCGGCTGGCGACCTGCCTCGGCCTCGACGCGCTCACGAACGGCCTGGACCTGTGCGCCTCGCAATCGCCGGTCCGGCTCGAGTCGATGCGCTCGCGTCGCGCGTCCGGGATCGTCGCGGGACCACGTGTCGGCATCTCGTCCGCGACCGACCGGCCCTGGCGGTTCTCGCTCGCCGGTGAGCCCACGGTGTCCGCGTTCAAATCGGGTCGCTCGAAATTCGGGTCGAGCACCCGGCAGACTCTCTAGACGTGCCACCGACAGAGATCACCGACCTACCCGCGCACCTGCAGGACGCCCACGAGGTGCTCGCTTCAGGCGCTGCGCAGATCCTGCCTGCAGACGGCCTCGCCGAGAAGCTGCTGCTGTCCGAGAAGCAGGCCCGGCCGTTGCGGGTCAAGCTGGGGATCGACCCGTCCGGGGCCGATCTCACCCTTGGCCACGCGGTCGTGCTTCGCAAACTGCGGCAGTTCCAGGACTTCGGGCACACCGCCGTCCTGGTGGTCGGGGGCTTCACCGGCCAGGTGGGTGACCCGTCCGGACGCACGAGCACCCGCTCGTCGCAGTCGGCCGATCAGGTGATCGCCAACGCTCGCGGGTACTTCGACCAACTCATGCGCATTCTCGACCCGAATCGCTGCGAGGTCGTCAACAACTCCGACTGGCTGGGCACCATGCAGGTGGCCGAGATGCTCGGCTACACCCAGCAGATCACCATCGCGCAGCTGCTCGAACGCGACGACTTCTCCCGCCGGTTCAAGGCCAACCAACCGATCACCCTGAGCGAGTTCTTCTACCCGCTGCTGCAGGGCATCGACTCGGTCGCCATCACGGCCGACATCGAGCTCGGCGGCACCGACCAGACGTTCAACAACCTGGTCGGCCGCGAACTGCAACGTTCGCGCGGTCAGGAACCCCAGGCGGTGCTCACGGTGCCGCTGCTGGTCGGTACCGACGGCGTGGAGAAGATGGGCAAGTCCCTCGGCAACTACATCGGGATCGACGAGCCGGCCAACGATCAGTTCGGCAAGCTGATGAGCATCCCTGACGCTGTGGTGGGCCTGTACGCGCGGCTGTGCACCGCGTTGCACCCGCGAGAGGTGGACGAACTGGAGGCCCAGGTCGCCGCCGGGGGAGGGGCCGCCAACCGGGCCAAGCGCCGGATGGCGCGCGAGGTGGTCGCGCTCTACCACGGGGCGGCCGACGCGGAAGCCGCCGAGGCACGCTTCGATGCGGTATTCCGCCGCGGGGAGGTGGCCGCAGACGCGCCCGAACGAGCGTTGGCCACAGGCGATCCGGTCCATCTGCCCGCGGCGCTGGTCGCGGCCGGCCTGGCAGCGAGCACCAGCGCGGGGCGGCGCGACATCGATGCCGGGGCTGTACGTATCGACGGCGCAGTCGTCGCGCAAGGTCGCTACGACCTGCCACGCGCGGAGGTGGCGGGACGGGTCGTGGCCAACGGCAAGCGGCGGGTCGCGCGCCTGGTCGACAGCACGCCCTGAGTGCCGCGGTGCCCCAGGTCACAAACATCGGACCCGCTCCGGAGCATGATCATTTGATCTGCCGAAGGGGCGAAACCCCAGTGTTTACGGGGATCCTGTGCATCTACCGAGGGGATTTGACTCTGCCGCGGGGAGCTGGCTAATGTTCTCCTTGTTCGCAGCACGGAGCCCGAGAGGGAGCCGGAGCGGACATCCCCCAAGCGCGACGCGCCGCCGAGGTAAGACCCGGTGAGCGGCGACCAAGCGGGAAGCCGGGCGGAAGCGGGTTTGACCCGAGTGTTCTGACCGGAGTAACATTTCGTGGGTTGCCCCCGAACAGCCGGAAACGGTTGGGACGGTGAGCGTCCGCTCCTTGAGAACTCAACAGCGTGCCGAAAGTCAGTGCCATAAGCACAAAACCTCCGTCCCACGAATCGCAAGGTTCGTGGAAGGAGATTCCTTTGGTACATACGAGTAAGAAACACCAGCTCGCATGAACCAGTGATTGAATTGCTGCCCCGCCAAGGGCAGCAGCTTTCTGTGTCGATAGTCCAGCTTCGGCTGGTTATCTATATACCTTCACGGAGAGTTTGATCCTGGCTCAGGACGAACGCTGGCGGCGTGCTTAACACATGCAAGTCGAGCGAGGCCCTTTCCTTCGGGAAAGGTGCCCTAGCGGCGAACGGGTGAGTAACACGTGGGCAACCTGCCCCTAGCAC
>DATBTJ010000066.1:0-12145 GCA_036559305.1 Jatrophihabitans sp. | reverse complement strand
TGCTGCGGCGGGTACTGCTGGGTCGGGTACTGCTGCGGCGGGTACTGCTCCTGCGCATAACCGCCCTGCTGCGGATGCAGCTGCTGCGGGTAACCGGGCGGCTGCTGGTACCCCGCGTACGCACCGCGCATCCGGCGCTCGCCGTCCTCCTCGATCAACCGGTTCAACAGCTGCTGCTGCTGATCGGAGTTGGGGACGTTGGTCAGGGTCTCCTGACCGTGCTCGCTCGCCGACTCGATCGTCAGCGTGCCCGCGCCGACCATGCGGTCGAGCAGGGACTGGCTGAACCCGACGTCGGTGATGCGCTGCAGGGCGATGTCGCGGCCGGTGTGGCGAAGGACGCCGCGGCGGATGAGGACCCGGTGCGTGGTGATCACGTAGTGGGTGGTGCGCCAGCTGATCCACGGCCTGAAACTCAGCCACAGCAGCAGCAGGACCCCCACGACCACGACCAGCACGAGCACGACGGTGTGGCTGGTGCCGCTGCTCGGGGCGAAGGCCATTCCGGCCCCGGCGGCCGCGCAGATCGCGATGAACCACAAGGTCGCCGGCACCAGGGTGATCCAGTGCGGATGCAGATGCTCGACGACCTGCTCGTCGTCGGCCAGGATCTTCTCCGGATACGCCACGCCAGCCTCCTCGGACCCGCCTTGCAGGCCAACACCGTATCGCTCAGGCGACGTCGGCGACGTATTCCGCGGGCGGCGCGATGAGGAAGCCCTGCAGGGCATCGCAGCCGAGTTCGGCGAGGATCTCGCGTTGCACCTCGGTCTCGACGCCCTCGGCGACCACGATCGCGCCGAGGTCGTGGGCGAGCTCGACGACCCGTCCCAGCAGCACCCCGCGCAGACCGCTCGCCAGCGGCGCGACGAACGACCTGTCGAGCTTCAGGATGTCCGGCCGCAGCGCCTCGAGCCGGGCCAGGTTCGAGTAGCCGATGCCGAAGTCGTCGATGGCGATCCGCACCCCGCTCTCACGCAGCAGCGCAAGGGTCGCCCCGCTGTCGGCGTCGTCGAGCGCGTCCTGCTCGCTGACCTCCACCACGAGGCGGGACGGGTGGACGGGCGAACTGGCCAGCAGCTCGGTCAACCGGCCGACCAGGTCGGCGCTGTGGTGTCGCAATCCCACGTTCGTGCTCACCAGGACTGCGCTGCCGCGGTAGGGCAGCGCGTCCGCCAGTGCCATCGCGCGGCCCGCGACCACCAGGTCCAGCTCGTCCAGGAATCCGCCCCGGTCGGCGAGCGGGATGAACTCGGCCGGCGAGACCGGCTGGCCGCGGAACTGCCAGCGCGCCAGCGCCTCCATCGCGAACAGCTCCCCGGAGGCGGTCCACACGATCGGCTGGAACACCGTCCCGATCCGCGCCGCGGCGACGTCGGCGTGCAGCGCGATGCGCCGCTCCAGGTCGTCCTCGCCGGCGCTGCGCAGGCTCGGCAGGTAGCTCACGACCGTGTTCTTGCCGCTCCGCTTGGCCGCGTACATCGCCAGATCGGCCTGGCGCAGCAGCTCGCGGGTGTCGTCGATCTCGGCGTCCGCGTCCAGCGTCGTGCTGCCCACGCTGGCACACACCGGGACCAGCCGGTCGCCCACGCGGACGGGCGAACGCAACGCGGCCAGCAAACGCTGCGCGGCGAGCTCGGGGTCGCCGGCGTCCTCGAGCAGAACGGCGAACTCGTCGCCACCGAGGCGGGCGACGGTGTCTCCCGTTCGACACGTCGCCGCGAGCCGGCCGGCCACCTCGGTCAGCACGACGTCGCCCGTCTCGTGGCCGAAGGCGTCGTTCACCGACTTGAAGTCGTCCAGATCGACGAAGATGACCGACACCGGCCGCAGAACCCGCCGGCGCAGATCGAGCGCGTGCGACACCCGGTCGAAGAACAATGCCCGATTTGCCAGTCCTGTCAGCGGATCGTGGAAGGCGCGGTGGGTCAGTTCCTCCTGCTGGGCCATCACGTCCTGCGTGAGCCGCCGGTTGTCGAGCACGACGATCAGCTGCCGCAGCAGCAGCGCGCCGATCGCGACGAGCTCGACCGCCAGGGTCACCGGGGTGTCGAGATTGCGCACGATGCCGACGAACAGCGCCGCCGTACCGGCGATCACCAGCAGGTACGGCACGGCCAGCGCGACGGCCGACCCCTCGACCCGGCCCGATCGCGCTGCGGCGGCATCGACCGGGAACAGCGCGGACACACCGATGGCGAGGAAGGCGGCGACCCAGGCGACGTCGGTGAACGCGCCGGTGCCGTACGTCCCGGCTGCGACGAGGTAGGCGAACGCACTGTCGGCAACCGCCATCGACAGCAGCCCGCCGGCCAGCAGCACCAACCCGGCATCGAGCCGCGCCCGGCTTGCGACCAGCACGACGACAGTGATCAGCATCAGGTCACTCGCCGGGTAGGCGAGGCTGACGACCAGTCCGAACGTGTTCTGCGCGCCCGCGTGGTAGACCGCGCCGAGTGCGCTCGCCCAGCTGAGGATGAACAGCGAGGCGACGACCATCGCGCCGTCCAGCAGCACCCGCAGACGCGCCCGTCCGACGAAAGCCGCGGACGGCCGGACGAACAGCCCGATCAGGCAGCAGACCGGGAACAGCAGGTAACCGGCATCGGCGAGCGACGGGAACGGCACCTCGCTTCCGGCGAAGACCTCGTAGTAGGACCAGACGCACTCGCCGAGGCTCCACGCGGCCAGGCCGCTGCCGAGGAAGGCCCACGACAGCCGCCACCGGCCTGCCGATCGCGCCGCGCGCCAGAGGCACGCGGCGGCGCCCAGGGCCGCGGCAACCGCCTCGCCGATGTCGTCGAAGGCCTGCGTGACGAACGGACCACCCGGCGCGATCCGCAGCACGACCGCGAAGCCGGCGACCAGCACGATGCCGATCGCCAGCGCGGCTCGACGCCGCGACGCAGCCAGTTCCATGCCAACATCATCGGCAGCGCGCGCCGGGTGTTGAGCGTCACACCACCGGACGCAGATGCTGCACGTCGCCCGCGCCGATGGCCTCGACCCGGCCGTCGTGCTCGACCTGCAGCCGGCCGTCGGCGTCGATGCCCACCGCGCGGCCGGTGACCGCGCCGGCGCCGGTCGTGGACACCGTCACCGTGCGATCGAGCGTCGCGCAGCCGCGCCGGTAGTCCGCGGCCAGCCCGCACGCCTCCGCGTCGCCGCCGACGTCGTCCCACTGCGCCTCGCGGCGGTCGAGCTGGGTGAGCACGGCGGCCAGGAGCGCCGTCCGGTCCGGTTCCGGCACACCGCAGAGGACGAGCGAGCTCGCCGTCTCGACCGGCAGTTCCGCCTCGGTCGTCGAGACGTTCAGCCCGATCCCGACGACGACGGCGGTGCCGTTGGTCTGCGCGAGGATGCCGGCGAGCTTGCGCTCGGACGGGCCGTGCAACAGGTCGTTCGGCCATTTCAGCCGCACCGGTAGGCCGGTCGCGGCCGCTACCGCGTCGTGCAGCGCGACGCCCGCGACCAGCGGCAGCCAGCCCCAGGTGCGGACCGGGGCCGAGGGCCGCAGCACGACGGAGAAGGTCAGTCCGGCCCGCGCGGGCGAGGACCAGCTGCGGTCCAGCCGGCCCCGCCCGGCCCGTTGGTGCTCGGCCACCAGCACCGCCCGGTCGGGGGCGCTCTCGTCGCTGAGCAGGGTGGCGTTGGTCGACTGGTCCTCGGCGACGACCTCGATACGCGGCCAGCGTGCACCCAGGGCCGCGCGCAGGGCCGTGATGTCGATCGGTGGACGGGCCACCCGTCCAATCTACGGCGCTGCGGCCACAACTAAGGTCTGAGCATGAGCATCCGGCCCGACGCCGACAGCACCGGCCCCGACCCGCACACCACGGCCGGCAAGCTGGCCGAGCTCGAGCAGCGCTACGACGAGGCGGTCCACGCCGGATCCGCCCGCGCCGTGGAGAAGCAGCACGCCAAGGGCAAGAAGACCGCCCGCGAACGCATCGAGGCGCTGCTCGACGAGGGCAGCTTCGTCGAGCTCGACGAACTGGCCCGACACCGGTCGACGAACTTCGGCATGGCGGACAAGCGGCCCTTCGGCGACGGCGTGGTCACCGGGTACGGCACGGTCGACGGCCGCCCGGTGTGCGTGTTCAGCCAGGACGTCACGGTGTTCGGCGGCGCGCTCGGCGAGGTGTACGGCGAGAAGATCGTCAAGGTGCTCGACTTCGCGATGAAGACCGGCTGCCCGGTCGTCGGCATCAACGAGGGCGGCGGGGCCCGCATCCAGGAGGGCGTGGTGAGTCTCGGCCTCTACGGCGAGATCTTCCGCCGCACCGTCCACGCGTCCGGTGTCATCCCGCAGATCTCACTGATCATGGGCGCGGCGGCCGGCGGCCACGTCTACTCCCCCGCACTGACCGACTTCGTCGTCATGGTCGACCAGACCTCGCAGATGTTCATCACCGGCCCGGACGTCGTGCGCACGGTCACCGGCGAGGACGTCACGCTGGAGGAACTGGGCGGCGCCCGCACCCACAACACCAAGAGCGGCAACGCGCACTACCTCGCCTCCGACGAGGACGACGCGATCGAGTACGTGAAGACCCTCCTGTCCTACCTGCCGGCGAACAACCTCGACCCGCTGCCGGTCTACGCGACCGAGGTGTCCGACGAGGTCGACGAGGACGACGCCTTCCTCGACAGCTTCATCCCGGACTCGGCGAACCAGCCCTACGACATGCACGAGGTCATCGCGCACCTGCTCGACGACGGCGAGTTCTGTGAGGTGCACGCGCTGTTCGCGCCGAACATCGTCGTCGGCTTCGGCCGCATCGAGGGTCATCCGGTCGGCATCGTCGCGAACCAGCCGACCCAGTTCGCCGGCTGCCTCGACATCGACGCCTCCGAGAAGGCCGCGAGGTTCGTGCGCACCTGCGACGCGTTCAACGTGCCGATCCTGACGCTGGTGGACGTGCCCGGCTTCCTGCCCGGTGTCGACCAGGAGCACCAGGGCATCATCCGGCGCGGCGCGAAGCTGATCTACGCCTACGCCGAGGCAACCGTCCCCAAGGTCACCGTCATCACCCGCAAGGCGTTCGGCGGGGCGTACGACGTGATGGGGTCCAAGCATCTCGGCGCCGACATCAACGTCGCGTGGCCCACCGCGCAGATCGCCGTGATGGGCGCGCAGGGTGCGGTGAACATCCTGCACCGCAAGACGATTGCCAAGGCCGGCGACGCCGAGGCGGCCCGGGCCGAGCTGGTCACCGACTACGAGGACACCCTGCTCACGCCCTACATCGCGGCCGAGCGCGGTTACGTCGATTCGGTGATTCCGCCGTCCAAGACCCGCTCCTACGTCATCCGCGCGCTGCGGATGCTGCGCAACAAGCGCGAGGCGCTGCCGCCCAAGAAGCACGGGAACATCCCGCTATGACGAACTTGCGCATCGTGCGCGGCGATCCGTCCCCGGAGGATCTCGCCGCCATCACCGCGCTGCTGAGCGTTGCGGGCGGCGGGGACGCCGAGCCCGACCCGCCGGTCCGCGGCCGCTGGAACGATCCGGTCTGGCGCCAGCGCGAACTGCTGCGGTCCGGGCCGGGCGCCTGGCGCGCCTCGCTGCGCTGAGTCAGCCGCGCACGATCGTCGACCGCGCGTTCCAGACCGTGTCGCTCGCGCGCAGGACGAGGCGGAACTCGTAACGCGCGGACGTGCGGGTCGCATAGCCCACGCCGCCGTACTTTCCGGCGAACACCGACCCCAGCGTCGTCCAGCCCGACGTGCCGACCGCGCGCCGCTGCACGAACACCCGCTTGCCGGCGTAGCCCTGCCAGCCGTACTTGGTGAACTGCTTCGCTCGCCCGGACACCACGCCGCCGCTCGCCGCGGGATGGGAGATGTGCGCCGCGCGCTTGACCACCATCGTCGTGCGCACCCACGACCACGGCACCTGCCGGTAGCTGTGGTCGTAGACCTGCACGTCGCCGTTCTTCAGGTCGAACGTGCCCGGGCGGACGAGATTGACGTACATGATCACCGACTGGGTGCTGCCGAAGTGCCGCCAGCGCATCGAGTCGCCCGCGCCGGACGGCCGGACCAACGTCGCCGTGGCGCCGTTGTCGGTGCGCTGGTTGTGGCAGCCGGCCGACCCGCGCAGCGTGATCGTGACGACGGTCTTGTCCTGGTGCAGCGCGACGCGGCGGGGCATCGCGCCCCGGGCGGTGCAGTGGGTGCCGGCCACCGCGGGGGCAACGGGCGTCAGGGTCGCGCCGGCCACGGCGAGCGCGGCGGCAGCGGCAAGGAGCCGGAACGTGGGCATGGCGGAACAAACCTCGCTGAAGATGGATGGGCGGACGACGATTGCCTGCGACAACGTGTCTCGTCTAGGTGGTTCCCACCGTAGGTCGGCGGCTCACGCCGTCGCGACTTGAAGCGACGGCGGTCACGCGTGACGCCGATTGCACCGTGACGGGCGTTACCCCGCCTATCTGACCGGCAGGCCCGACCGCTCGCCGCAGGGGCAATCCCCTTGTGCAGCAGGCAGTTCGTGCAGCGTCGCGACCAGCAACTCGCGCAGCTTGGGCAGGTTCTCGGCGAACGCGTCGAGCACCTCGCGGTGCGTCACGCCCTGGCCGGACTCGACGCCGGCGTCGAGATCGGTGACGAGCGCCAGCGTCGTGTAGCAGAGCCCGAGTTCGCGGGCCAGCGATGCCTCGGGCAGCGCGGTCATCCCGATGATCGACCAGCCGTGCGACTGGTACTCCAACGACTCGGCGCGCGTCGAGAAACGGGGTCCGTTGACCACCACCAGCGTCCCGCCGTCGACGGCGCCGCCCTCGGCCACCGCCGCAGCGCGCCCGCGCGGGCAGTACGGGTCGGCGAAGGAGATGTGCCCGACACCGCTCGCGTCGTCGTACACGGTGTGCGGACGGCCGTGCGTCCGGTCGGCCAGCTGGTCGGGCACCACGAGCGTCCCGGTGGGCTGGTCCGCCCGCAGCGACCCCACCGCGGACAGCGACACGATCTGCCGTACCCCCGCTGCCCGCAGCGCCCACAGGTTGGCTCGGTAGGGCACCAGATGGGGCGGGAAGCGGTGGCCGGGCCCGTGCCGGGGGACGAAAGCGACCGGCCGTCCGGCCAGCGAGCCGACCGTCACCGGGCCGCTGGGCGCGCCGTAGGGGGTGTCCGGCTCGTGCTCGTCGGCGTCGTCGAGCAGCGCGTAGAAGCCGGAGCCGCCGATGACACCAACCGGTTCCGCAGTCACCGATCCACCGTAGTGGGGCCCGCTGGTAGAACTTGCGGCATGGATCGAAAGCACTTCGACGGCGATCACCTGGCGTTCGCGCAAGCGTTCCGCGCGTTCGCCGACAAGGAGATCGCGCCGAACTTCGCGGACTGGGAGCGCGCCGGGATCTCGCCGCGTGAAGTCTTCGCCGCGGCCGGGCACAGCGGCTTCCTCGGGATGGCCGTCCCCGAGCCGTACGGCGGCGGGGGCAGCGACGATTTCCGGTTCAACCAGGCCCTCGACGAGCAGATCGGCTATGCGGGTATCGGTGGGACGGGCCTGGGCTTGAGCCTGCACAACGACATCTGCCTGCCCTACTTCCTGACCTACACCACCGAGGAGCAGAAGCAGCGGTGGCTGCCCGGCATCGCGTCGGGCCAGGCCGTCACCGCGATCGCGATGACCGAGCCCGGCACGGGCTCGGATCTCGCCGGGATCCGCACCAGCGCCCGGCGCGACGGCGACCACTACGTGGTCAACGGCAGCAAGACCTTCATCACCAACGGCATCAACGCCGACCTGATCATCACCGCGGTACGCACCGGTGCCGACCGGCACAAGGGCGTCTCGCTGCTCGTGCTCGAACGGGGCATGCCGGGCTTCGAGCGCGGCCGCAACCTCGACAAGCTCGGGCTGCACTCGCAGGACACCGCCGAGTTGTCGTTCACCGACGTGCGGGTGCCGGTCGAGAACCTGCTCGGCGAGGAGGGCAGCGGCTTCGCGCAGCTCACCGCGAAGCTGCCGCAGGAACGCCTCTCGATCGCGATCAGTGCGATCGCCGAGGCGCGCGCGGCCTTCGAGGAGACATTGCGCTACGCGTCCGAGCGCAAGGCCTTCGGCGCGGCGATTGCGTCGTTCCAGAACACCAAGTTCGCGCTCGCCGAGATGATCACCGAGATCGACATCGCCGAGGCGTTCCTGGACCGCTGCGTCAACCTGCTCAACAGCCGCGAGCTCGACACCGCGGACGCCTCGAAGGCGAAGTGGTGGTGCACCGAACTGCAGGGCCGGGTCGTCGACAGGTGCCTGCAGCTGCACGGCGGGTACGGCTACATGAGCGAGTACCCGATCTCGCGACGGTATGCCGACGCGCGGATCACCCGCATCTACGGCGGCACGACCGAGATCATGAAGTCCGTCGTGTCGAAGTCGCTCGGCCTGTGAGGTTCGTCCTCGCCTCCGCGTCTCCCGCGCGGCTGGCCACCCTGCGCGCCGCCGGCCTCGACCCCGAGGTGATCGTCAGCGGCGTCGACGAGGACGCGTTCGACTGCGACGAACCGAGCGAGCTCGCGCAGCTGCTTGCCGAGGCGAAGCTGCGCGCAGTGCTCGATCATGTGCCGCCCGAGGCCTTCGTGCTCGCGTGCGACTCGGTGCTCGAGTTCGACCGGAAGGCCTACGGCAAACCCGGCAGCCGGGAGGTCGCCGTCGAGCGGTGGCGGATGATGCGCGGCCGGACCGGCTGTCTGCACACCGGCCACGCGCTGCGCGGCCCCCAGCAGGTGACGCTCACGACCGTGTCCACGGTCGTCCACTTCGCGGACGTGACTGACGAGGAGATCGAGCAGTACGCGGCCACCGGCGAGCCCAGCGCGGTCGCCGGCGGATTCACCGTCGACGGACTCGGCGGCTGGTTCGTCGAACGTGTCGACGGCGATCACCACAATGTCGTCGGCGTGTCGCTGCCGGCGGTTCGGGCCATGGTGCGCGCGCAGGGCTACAACCTCAGCGATCTCGGCTATCCGCGCGTCGATTAGCCGGCACCGGGCGACCCTGTTCGGGCGGCGCGATCCGCGCGTCGCGCGATTCCGGGAATGCGCGCGTCCTATGGCTTTGCCCCGCCAATGCGGGTAACCGTGCCGCCACAGCCCACCTACGCGGGGCAAGGTGGGCTCAGTCGACCGGCGCCGGGACGGGGCAGCGGTAGGTGTGCGTCGGCGCGTCGCGCCCGCGCAGCCGCAGCACCTTGCCCTTGGCCCAGTTCTCCTGCTCCTCGGACGCGGCCGACTCGACGGTCTGCTCGCTGGCGAGGATGTTGCCGTCGACCCGCTTGGCGAGTTCGGTCAACCGCGCGGCCTCGTTCACCGCATCGCCGACGACGGTGTACTCGAGCCGGCTCGGAGCGCCGATCTGGCCGGCGATCACGTCACCGGCGGCGACGCCGACCCCGATGCCGACCTCGCCGTCGCCGTGCACCCGGTCGCGGATCTCGCGCGCCGCGAGCAGCGCGCACGTCGACGGATCGTCGAGCGCGACGGGCGCCCCGAACACGCACAGCGCCGCATCACCCTCGAACTTGTTCACCAGCCCGCCGTGGGCCTCGACCGCGTCCACGACCCGGCCGAAGAACCGGTTCAGGATCGCGACCAACTCACTCGGCTCGGCGCTGCGGGTCAGCCTGGTCGACCCCACGATGTCGACGAACAGCGCCACAACGCGGCGCTGCTCGCCCCCGCCGAGGCTCACACCGGACTTGATCGCCTCCTCGGCGACCGCGGGCCCGACGTGTTGCCCGAACAGGTCCTGGATGCGTTCGCGCTCGCGCAACCCGGCGACCATCTCGTTGATGCCGCGCTGCAACATGCCGAGCTCACCCATGTCGTCGACCTCGACCGCGATCGTCAGGTCACCGCGGCCCACGCGCTCCAGCGCCGTGACCAGGGCCCGCAGCCGCGCACCGATCGAGTGCGAGAGCGAGATCGCGGCCACCACTCCGACGACCAGCGCGGCGACGGCCGCGAACAGCCCGGCGCCGATGATGTGGCTCCGCCCGCGTGGCGAGGCGAGGATCAAGATGATGCCCAGCAGCGGGATCCCGGTGGCCAGCAGCCAGCTGAGCAGCATCCGCATCCGCAGAGTGAGGAACACCGATTCGGTCGGCGGGTAGACCCGCAGCGCGATCGTCGCGAGCGGCCGCCCGACGGACGCGGCGATCGTGTACGTGACGCCCGCAGTGGTCAGCCCGGCCAGCACGAGCCCGCCGCTCAGACCGAAGATCTCGCTGCCGTTGGCGTCGAGGTTTGCCGCGAGGATCGCGATGACGACCGCACCGAGGATCCAGAGCGCCCCGGTGAGGACGGCGAGATCAAGCGGGTTGCGCAGCGCGCGCCGCGCCTCGTCGCGCGTCGGGGTGCGACCCCGGGCCACCCAGCGCAGGGTGCGGCTCTGCAGCACCCAGCCCATTACCGCGCCGAAGGCGATCGCCGCGAGCCCGTAGGCGGCACCGACCAGGCCGACGACCATCCGCTGGTGGTGGGAGGCATCGGCGTTCAGGGCGATGAGCAGCAGGCCGACGACGACGCCACCGGCGATGTTGGCGAGCATCACCAGCCCGGTCATGCCGCCGAAGGTGCGCCAGACCAGTGGCAGGCCGGGCACCTGGTCGCGGGTCACCTCACGACGGATGTGCCGCCCGTGGCTGAACCAGTTCACGCGCCCAGTGTCCATCAGATCGATCAGAGGCCGCAGCTCGAAAGGCCGGATTCGACTTGTTCCATCGGGTGATTCAGCTCCTGCGTGACACGCGTAACGCTGCCGCGCGGCCTTGCCGCCAGCGTTCGTAGCCGGTCGGCGGCCCGGCCGATGGCCGTGCGGCAAGAGCCGCAACCACCGCGGCAACCGCGGCGATCTCGAAGGGATCGTCGGTTCCGCGGACCCGGATCGAGCTTGTCACGTCGGCGGCACCCCATGACGTTTGGCGACCGCCTCGCGCGGCTTGCCGACCAGCACCGCGTAGCGGTGGATCAGCTCGGCGCGCAGTTCGCTCGGCTCGATGATCGCGTCGAGCACCAGGTCGGACGCGAGCCGCAGCAGGTCGACGTCCAGCTCGTACTCGGCCCGGCGCTCGGCGACGTAGGTCGCGCGCTCGTCGGGGTCGGCGATCTGCTCGATCTTGTTCGCGTAGACGGCATTCACCGCCGCCTGCGGGCCCATCACCGCGATCTTGGCGGTAGGCAGGGCGATGCACGCGTCCGGCATGAACCCCGGGCCGTCCATCGCGTACAGGCCGGCGCCGTAGGCCTTGCGCACGATCACCGACACCTGCGCCACGGTGGCCTCGGACACAGCCGTGATCATCTTCGCGCCGTGCCGGATGATGCCCTGACGCTCGACGTCACTGCCGATCATGAACCCGGGGACGTCGGCGAGGTAGAGCAGCGGAATGTTGAACGCGTCGCAGAGCCAGATGAACCGGGCGGCCTTGTCCGCGGAGTCGACGAACAGCACCCCGCCACGTACCGCCGAGTTGTTGGCGACGATCCCTACCGGACGCCCGTCCATGCGCCCCAGGCCGACGACGAGCTCCGCGGCGAACAGCGGCTTGATCTCGAAGAACGAATCCTCGTCGACCAGCCCGTCGATCAGGCCGTGCACGTCGAAGGGCACCGATTCCTCGGCCGGCACGCACTCGTCGTCGAGGTCGACCGCCGCCGGTTCGGCCGCGAGCTCCGGAGGCTGCTCGCGCCAGCAGGTGGGCAGGTAGGAGAAGAACAGCTTGGCCTGCTCGATCGCGTCCGCGTCGTCGGTGGCCAGGTTGTCACCGCAGCCGGACACGCTCGCGTGCATGCGCGCGCCGCCCATCTGTTCCAGCGACACCTTCTCACCGACCACCATCTCGGCCATCCGGGGCGAGCCGAGATACATCGACGCGTTGCCCTCGACCATGATCACGATGTCGCAGAAGGACGGGATGTAGGCCCCACCCGCGGCGGACGGGCCGAACAGGCAGCAGATCTGCGGCACCTTGCCCGACAGCGCCACCTGGTTGTGGAAGATCCGGCCGGCACCACGACGGCCCGGGAACAGCGCCACCTGATCGGTGATCCGCGCGCCCGCGGAGTCGATCAGCCAGAAGATCGGCAGCTCCTCGGTGAGCGCCCGCTCGGTGACCCGGATGATCTTCTCGACCGTCCG
>DATBTJ010000065.1:0-12876 GCA_036559305.1 Jatrophihabitans sp. | reverse complement strand
GCGGCGGCCGGGCTGGCTTCATGGCCCCGTCGTTCACGGTGCGCGTGCAGCCTGGCCCGGCGTCCAACGGTCGGGTGCGAACGCCTCGACCTGCTCGTCGAGATCCTTCGCCTCACCGACCCCTAGCGACTGCGACAGCTTCGTGATGCCCAGGGTCTCGACCAGCTTCTCCATCCGCCGCGTCGACACCCCCAGCAGGTAGCTCGTCGCGACGACGCTGATCAGCGCCGCTTCGGCCCGGCGTCGGCGCTCGAGCAGCCAGTCCGGGAAGTAGGAGCCCTGGCGCAGCTTCGGGATCGCCAGCTCCACCGTGCCGGCCCGGGTGTCCCAGTCCCGCGCCGGTAGCCGTTGCGGGTGTTCGTGCGTTCCTCGCTGCGCACGCCGTAACCGGCGCCGCAGACGGCGTCCGCTTCGGCGCCCATCAGCGCCTGCACGAACGTAGTGAGCATCGCCCGAAGAAGATCCGGGCTCGACTGGGCCAGCTGTTCAGACAACCAACCGGACAGGTCAATACTTTGGCACTGCGGTCATCGCCTGACTCCTCGGTCTCGAGCTCTTTCGCCGGAACTCGTTGAGGATCACGCCGTGGCCGTCGCACATCACGACGCCACGCACTACAACGTGAAGATCAAGAACAACGTCGAAGGACGCAACTCAATCGAGCCCACCGGCCAGTGGGAATCGGCGACTACCGAGCGACCTCGGGCAACCCGTCACAACCTCGAGGCGCGATCACCGAGCAGCGGCAAACACTGCCGCACCATGATGATGAGTAGCGCGGGGAAGCCTCTGGATGGATCAGGCTGGATCACGTTCTCACAGCGCGACCGCTGTATGTTCAGCGTTTAGTCTTACCGGGATTTCATCCCGATGCTGGGGGGCGCAATGAATTCGAGCCGGTGGGACTCGGATTTTGCGCGCCGCGATTCCAACCTTTTGGTCGAACGCGATGAGCAGATCTCGACGCTCGTGTCGATGGTCGATGCCGCTTCGGTCGGCAGCGGCTCGGCGCTGCTCGTCGTGGCTGCGGCGGGCCTGGGCAAGTCCCGGCTGATCGTCGAAGGTGCGAAGGCGGCCAGCGAACGCGCGGTGCTGGTCTTGCGGGCGCGGGCGGTGCGCAGCGAGCGGGACCTTCCTCTGAGCGTGGCGCTGCGGCTCGTCGAAGCTCATCTGGCCGCCGTGACGTCCGAGCAGCGTGCATCGCTGCTTGCTGGCGCAGCCGGTCTGGCGCGTCCGGTGTTGGACGGCGAGTCGGGCGACGCGCACGAGGCCGCCGCGCGCTCTCCGTTCGCCGTGCTGCACGGCCTGTACTGGCTGCTGGTGAACATTTCGGCGGAGCGCCCCCTGCTGCTGTGCGTGGACGACCTGCAATGGTGTGACGACACCACGCTGCGTCTGCTGCTCTATCTCGCCGAGCGCATCGAGGATCTCCCGATCGCTCTGCTCATGGCGGCGCGACCGCGCCGCCGAGGTCTGGATCCGGAACCTCTGCGCGCCCTGCGTGGATCGCAGGTCGTGTCGACTATGGAGCTTGAGCCGCTCGGCGTGCGGGGGGTCGGCGAGTTGTTGCAGGCGCGGCTGGGCAGTGTCGACGGGGAGGTCCGCGACGCCTGCGCGGAAGTCACCGGCGGCAGCCCGTTCTACCTCCAGGAGTTGCTGCTCTGCTTCGACGAGCAGAAAGACGGTGACATCGCTACCCGGCCGGACCGGATCCGGGAATTGGGGGGCGACTCGCTCGCCCGCGCCGCGCTGTTTCGCCTGGTCCGTTGCGACCGCGCATCCATCCACCTCGCCCAAGCGCTGGCCGTGCTGGGCGACCGGACGCCGCTGCGCCTGGCAGGGAGTCTCGCCGGCCTGACACTGGACGAGGCAGGAGTAGCCGCTGACGAGCTGGCCGGCGAGCAGTTGATCATCAGTGGGGGCAGCCTGGAGTTCGCGCATCCGCTGATCCGGCAGTCGATCTATGAGGAGATTCCTCCCGCTAGACGAGCGCTGCAGCACGCGGCGGCGGCCGGCCTACTGCGCTCGACGGGCGCCCCGGTCGAGCTCGTCGCTGTCCAGTTGATGCCTTCACCGCCCGCAGCTGAGGGCTGGGTCGTGCAGACGCTGCGTGAGGCTGCGCGCCAGGCGAGCGACCGCGGCTCGCCCGACACCGCTGCCCGGCTCCTCCATCGGGCACTGGCCGAGGGCGCGGCCGAGGTACCCGCGTCCACGCTGCTGCTCGAGATAGGTGCAGCGGAGACTTCGGCCGGGTTGTCCGGCGCGCCAGGGCACATCACGCAAGCACTTGATCAGTTGCGCGGTCCGCGGGAGCGGATCGAGGCTCATCGGCTGCTCGCTCGTGCCCTGGGTGGCGAGGGGCGGCCCGAGGAAGCGGTGGAGGTGCTGGAGCATGCGCTGGACGAGCTCACCTCAGAGACCCAGGACCTGCAGACGATGCTGCTCGCTGACTACCTGGTCGACGCGGCCTTCCTGCCTGGCCTGCGGCAGCGCTCGATCGCACGTGCCGCGGCCCTCACGCGCGATCTGCCGGAGGCCGACACGTCCGACGGGCGGCTGCTGGCCGCTGCGCTCGCGATGCGCTCCGGACAGGCCGCGCGGCCGCGCTCGGAAACCGTCGAGCTTGCCGAGCGAGCCTGGTGCGGCGGCCTGCTGCTCGACGACAGCGGCCCGGACGGCGTCGGTTGGCTGATGGCAGTGTGGGCGCTCCAGCTCGCCGAGGATCACGTCCGGTCCGAGGAGGTGACCGCGGCGGCGCTCGACGCTGCCCGGCGGATCGGCGCGCTGTATCCGTTCATCACCGCCAGCTACTTCCGCGGCGACGCCTACGCCCGGCTAGGTCTGCTGGACGAGGCACAAGCCGATGCCGAGCAGGCCGTCCGCGCCTGCCAGGGCGGCGCGCACCGCTACCTGAGCGCCTCGCTCGTGCTGCGGGCCAACGTGCTGATCGAGCGGGGGAAGCTGGAGGAGGCGGCGGTCTCGCTCGCCTCTGCCGACGACCTGTCGGCGGTCGGCATGCTGGAGGTGCCCTGGCGGCTCGAGGCGCGCGGCCGGCTGGCACTGGCCGAGCAGCGCCCGGTCGAGGCGCTGCGACTCTTCGAACAGGCGGGCGCGTTCATGGACGAGCGGCTCCAGGCCGAACACAGCGTTCTGCCGTGGCGCTCCAACGGCGCGCTGGCGGCGCTTCAGGCTGGTCGGCCGGACCGGGCCCGCGAGCTGGCCGAGGCGGACCTCGCCAACGCCGACCGGATCGGACTGGACATCTCCCGAGGCCGCGCGCTGCGGGTGCTGGGCCTGATCAGCGGCGGGGCGCCGGGCCTCGACCAGCTCACCGAGGCGGTCGACGTCCTCGCCCGGTCCAGCGCCGCACTCGAACGCGCCCGCGCCGTGGCGGACCTAGGGGCCGCGCTGCGCCGCGCCGGCCACCTCGTCGACGCACGTCCCAAGCTGCTCGACGCCCTCGCCTCGGCCGAGCGGCTCGACGCCGAACGGCTGGCATCGGCGGTCCGCCAGGAGCTCGGCGCGGCCGGGGTGCGCGCACCGCGACAGCCGCGCGATCGGGCGGTGCTCACGCCGAGCCAGCGTCGGGTCGCCGAGCTGGCCGCCCGCGGGCTGTCCAACACCGAGATCGCCCAGGCGCTGTTCGTCACGCCCAAGACCGTTGAGTACCACCTCAGTCAGGTCTACCAGCGACTGCAGGTCCCCGGCCGCCGGCACCTGGCGGCCGCACTCGCCAGTGCGGGATAGGGGTCATAGGGGTCGGTGGCTGGGCGGTGCTACGTGGGCGTATTGGTCGTGCGGACGAGATCGAGCAGCATGCTTTCCATCCGGGCCAGCCGCTGCTGAACGGCGATCAACTCGGCCTGCAGATCGGACTCGACCTCGTCCTCGATGTCGCGCACGCGGTCGAGGAACCAGGTTGCGATGGAGGCTGTGACGACGCCGAGCAGGGCAATCCCGCAGATCATCAAACCGGTGGCAACGAGCCGTCCTGCGCCGGTGACCGGGTACCGGTCTCCGTAGCCGACCGTGGTCACGGTCGAGACCGACCACCACAGTGCATCACCGAAGGAGCTGATGTTGGCCCCGTGTTGCCCCCGCTCGGCGTCGAGCACGGCGAGCGACGCCACGAAGATCACCAGCAGCACGGCCGAGCCGACGTACATAGCGACCCGGCCGCGGAAGCTCGCGGTGGCCGTGCGGCCCAGCACCGCCACCAGCGACACCAGACGGAGCAGGCGCAACGGCCGGAGCACCGGCAGCACGATGACGAGCAGCTCGGGCGCGGTGCGCCGCAGGAACCGCGCCCTTGCCTCGGCCAGCACGAGCCGCACCCCGTAATCGAGGCCGAACAGCAACCACGCCGCTAGCACGGCGAGATGGCACGCCTGGCGCAGCGGGCGTTCCATCGTGGTGTGCAGGATCGGCCATGCGTATGCGGCCAGGAACAGCGCCGCGAGCCCGACCAGCGGCCACTCGCTGCGTGCTTCCCACCGCATCAGGGCGGATCCCTCCGGTAGGTCACCCATGGCGGTCGGCTCTCGCCCTCACCCCATGGAGCCGAGCATCTGGTCGGCGGCGTCGGCGTTGCGCTGCGAAGCCTGCTGGGACTGCGCGATCAACACGGCGAACGCCGAGGTGCCGCTCTGTGCATTCATCAACGCGGCGAATACCCCGTACACGGGGATCGTGCCCTGCTGCCCGGACAGCACCGCCTGATAGCGGACCGCCTGCACCTGGGTGAAGTTGGGCCCCTGCAGCTGGGTCGGCTGGCCGACCTGGCCGAGTTGCAGGTTGCTGGCGCCGTTCTGCTGGACCCAGCTCTGGAGGTCGGACTGCAGTTCGCTGGTGACGTCGGTGGAGGCGGCCTTGCCGACGAAGACGAACAGGCTGCAATCACCCGCCGCGTCGTCGATCTCGATGCTGCCGCGCTTCTGGTTGCTGACCGTCCAGCCGCTGACCGGCCTGATCGAGATGTCGCCCGCGATCGGGATGGCACCGCCTTGCGGTTGCGGTATCGGGGCCGGTGCGGTCGGGGTCGGGATCGGCGCCGTGGACACCGGTGCCGGCGCGGGCGCGGTAGTGGCCGGTGGCGGCGCCGCCGGGGTCGTCGCCGGAGTCGCGGGGATCGTCGCGGGGGCCGGTCCGATGAGGCCGCCGTTGCCCAATGCTTGCGGCGCGGGAACCGGCGCAGGGTTGGCGTGCGCGGGGTTGCCGGTCAGTACCACGACGGCGGTGACTCCGCCTGCGATGGCGACGACGCCGGCGACGATCGCCGCGATCACGGCCCCGGACAGCTTGTGCGGCCTGGGAGGAGGTGCCCCGAAGGACGGCGGCGGCGGCGGAATGTAGGGCGGCGCGGGCGGGGCCGCGTAGGGCGGCGGCGCAACGGCGGCCTGCGGTGCGGGCCCGGGAGGCGTCGCGGACGGCGGCGCCGGCGCGGGAGGTGGTGTGGTGGTCATGACGGCCTCGATTCGATTCGTTGCTCAGGCGGCCGACGGCGCCAGTACGCCGGCGCCACCGGTCCGGGTTCGGGGAACAGGTTGGGAGGCGACGGCCGTCCCGCATACCTGGCAGAACGCGGCACGGGCGCCGAACTCGACGCCGCAGTGCGCGCACTGTTGCCCGGCCGTGGCGGCCCGCTCGATGACGCCGGCCCCGGCGAGTGCGGCGCGCGCCTCGCCCAGCAGCGCGTCGTGCAGTTCCACGCGGACCAGCAGCACCCCGGCCGCGGCGAGGACGACGGCGACCAGCGCGGTGAGTACCACGCCGCGTGAGCCGTAGGGACTGAGCAGCTCGGTGACGAGTTCGTAGGCGAGGACCAGCGCGATGCCCTCAGCGGCGCCGAGCAGCAGGTTGCCGCCGGTTCGGCGCACCCGCAGCACGATCAGCGCGGCGGCGGTCGCGAACAGCACCGGCTGTACCGCGCCGAGGGTCATCGCGATGAAGAACGTCCGTTCCGGATCGGTGTGCGCGCCTGCAGCCTGGCTGAACGCCCCGTGCTGGACGACCACGCTCATCCCGAGTGACAGGGCCGCGCCGCTCAGCGAGGAAAGGTTCACGGCGTCGAGGGGATGCCGGAACGCCGGACGCGAGGTGACCGCGAGCGGCGCGAGGACGAGCCCGAGGGCGACGAGCAGCGGGACGACGATGCCCAGCTCGAGGATGTGGGGGCCCGATGGCAATGCGTGCCGGGTCGCGGCGAGCAGGGATCCGGCGGCCCAGTGCTGGTCCAGCAGGCCGATCGAGATCCCGAGGGCCAGTGCGAGCACGAAGCCGCCACCGATCACGGTGAGCGGTTCGTCGCGCCAGACGTCGTGATCGTGCAGGTAGGTGAGCACGATGACGGGCAGCGCGATCGCTGCGCAGATCAGCGCGACCGACAGCACCCCGAATGCGGCGGCTACGGCCGAGGCGAGCATTGCGAGGAGCAGGCTGTTGCGGTACAGGTGGTGGCGCTTGCCCGAGATGTGTGGCAATAGCGTGCTGAGCAGCGCGAGTGCGCGAACGGGCTCGTCCGGCTGCGCTGCGTAGTGCGCGTCCCGGTCGATGTGTGGGTGCAGCGGGGTGCCGCAGCGGGCGCAGAAGCGGGCTGCGACGGCATGTGGCGTGGAACAGTGCGGGCATTGCATGGTGGGCTCCGATCCGTTCGGGGAACTGCTCATCGGGGTGGGTCCCCGCGCCAGGTGAAGCTGTTGACGAGCGGGTCCAGCACGCCGCCGGCCACCGTGAGTCCGACGGCCGAGGCGTGGCTGCCCTCGCTGGGGGTGGCCGGCTGGTAGGGGCCGAGCGCCTCGCCGACCAGCGCGATGCCGTTCTTGATCGCGACCATCACCACCAGCCGGTCATCGGCGGCACCGCCGTTCGAGCTCTGCACCGCGACGTCGTCGACCTCGCCGTAGCCGGCCTGGTAGCCGATGAACGCGTTGGGGATGACGTAGCTGCGCCGCGCGTTCGGGAATGCCTGGGCCACCAGTGTCGAGGCGACCTGTTGGGCGGTGCGTCCGTTCGCGTCGGCACCGAAGAGCCGGACGGTGCCCGTGGTGTCCCCGGCGTTGATCTGCAGGGTGACTCCGGTGTGATCGGCCGTGGTGCTCACCGCACCGCCGCTGGGCCAGTACTCGACGGAGTAGGCGCCGCTGGGGCCGACGAACCGCGGGTTGGCCGAGACCGGTTTCACCGTCGGCGGGCCGCCGCAGTCCGGCGGGCAGACGTAGTGCTTGTGCGCGGGTGCAATCGCAGCTGCGACGCCGACGATCACCCCGACGACGACCGCCACCGTCATTGCGAGCAGTCCGATCACCTTGCGGTGCGAGCTGTGCCGCACGGTGGGGACGGGCCCGGCGATCGGGATCGTGCCGTCCTGCCATGCGCCCGGGGTCGGTGCGGCGACGGAGGTCATGAGGTCGCCTGCTCGGCCGGACCGACGTGCACGGTCAGTGCGGAGCGGCGGTGCCGGGACGCCGCTCGAGCGGCGGAACCGCAGTGTGGGCAGAACGGCATCGTCGGCACGACCTGTTCGCAGTGCGGACACACCTGTGGCCCGCCGATCCGCACGTCGTGCTGCTCGTGCAGCAGTACCGCGTGAACTCCGATCCGCAGCATCAGCAGCGCGGTGGCAGCGACCAGCGCGTGCAGGGCGAGCAGCGCGGACTCGTCCGGTTGCCAGATGTCCACCAGGCCGAGCCCGACGAACAGGACGGCGCCAGCGACGACGGCGAGGATCGGCGAGGTGAGGACGCGTCCCGGGTGGACTGGGTCGCGGCGGCGCAGCCACAGGGTCGCCCCGACCAGCGCGCCCAGCGCGGCGGCAGTCAGCGGCACGGCGCCGCCCTGCAGCAGCGCCTCGACCAGCAGATCCTGACGCGCGGCGTGGGGGGCGACCAGGCCGGTGCGTAGCTGCGGCGCCAGCCGAGTGAGGGTGGCCGCGACGGTGAAGCCGAGCGCTCCGATCGCACCGAGCAGGAAGCCATCGAGCGACTCGGCCGGCCGAGACCCGGCGGCCAGTCGGAGCACGAGTGCCGGGGCCAGCATCAGCGCGAAACCGCCGAGCGGCAGCAGGACGCCGTCGATCAGTGCCTCGTGCGCGCTCACGCCACCGAGCAGGCCGGCGGCCAGCCCGTCGCGAACCGTCCCGGCAGTGCCGGCCGACCAGGCCCAGCCCAGCACGGCGCCGAGACCGGCGCCGAGCAGCAGCCGCGGCACCGGCAGGTCGTCGTACACGTCGGCTTCCTGCAGGTAGAGCTGGAACAGCAGCGGGAAGCCGAACGCGCTCGCCGCGATCAGCGCGGCCTGCCATCGCAGCAGCGCGAGCCCGACCAGCAGCGCGGCGACCAGCAGCAGGGCAGCGCGGAACGGCGCGCGGGAGCGGTGCGGCAGATGGGGGAACAGCGAGCTCACCACAGCCAGGTGCAGCACGTGTTCGCCGGAGCCGGCGGCGTAGGAGTGCAGGCGCAATCCGGGCCCGTGTGCAGGCGCGGCGAGGTGCGCGCCGCACGCTCCGCAGAAGATCGCGGCCGGCACGGTGTCGCCGCACTGCGGGCAGCTGACAGTCGTCCTGTCCGGTCCGGTCTGCGATGTCATGACGAGCCCTTCTGGACGTCGAGGATGTCCGCGGCAAGGTTGTCGGTGACCGGGGTGCCGAGGCCGGTGACGGGGTCGTAGCCCAGGGCGGCGCGGTAGACGGCGTTGCCGCCGAGGGTCACGTCGTGGAACGCCGGGCGGCTCGCACCGCGGGCGATCCGGTAGAGCATCGGGTTGATCGCGCCGATCAGTTGCCCACCGTGCGCCTGCAGGTACTCGTCCATCAGCGTGGTCAGCCCGGCCCAGATCGGCGCCGACTGCGACGTCCCGCCGCCCTGGCTCGGCTGGCCCTGGAGCACGGTGGCGACGCCGCTGTTGGGGTCGGCGTCGGCTGCGACGTCCGGGACGAGCCGGTGCCCGCTGTCGTTGACCGCCGGCACCCCTTGGGCGTCCTGCCAGGACGGGCGCGCAATGTCGGGGTCGATGCCGCCGCCGGTGCCCTGCGACGCCGACGAGGAGATCCATGCCTCCTCCGCGACCCAGCGTCCCGCATTGTCGGTGGACAGCAGCGTGCCGCCGACCGAGGTCATCGCGGGCAGCGACGCGACCGCGTCGACGCCGACGTCGGATTGCTGGGGCGGCGCGGCGTAGTCCTGCGAGCCTTTGCACTCCAGGCCGGCGGTGTCGCCGGCTGCGTCGAACGCGGTGGTGCCGCCGGTCCGCTCGGCCTGCGCCAGCGCGTCCTCGGCGGGGAGCAGGTCGGCGGCGGTGAAGTCCCGGTCGCAGCCCCAGCCGATCGAGCTCGACCACACCGCGCCCGGGAACTGCGCCTCGGTCGCGGTGAACATCGTCGCGATGCGTTGCCCGAGGGTGCCCGCGGGCCCCTCTGTCGGGTTGGCGTCGACGATCACCAGCCGGGCCTGCGGGGCGATCGCGTGCGCGACCTCGAGATCCATCTCGGTCTCGCCGATCGCGCCCTGGGGTGGGTTGTCGAAGCGTCCGACGACCGTGGGTGTGAGTGACGGCAGCCCGGCGCGCCGGTCGAACGCGTCCAGGTCGGCCTGCAACGGCGGCGACCACTCGAAGAAGACGATCGTGCTGCCGCGGCCGGTGTAGCCCGCCGCGGCGAGCGCGGTCGCGCGGTAGGCAGTGATCAGCTGTTGCGGGTCGAACCCGTTCGGGGGTGCGTCGGCTAGCAGCCCGGATGCGAGCTGGCGCGGTGCATAGCTGACGATGCGTCCGACCTGGCTGACCTGTCCGGCCAGTGCCGACGGCACCGCCGGCTGCCGCTGCGCGGCGTAGAACGGGTGGCCGGTGTGGCTGCGGTAATCATGCACACGCACCGAGAACGCGGCGGACATGCCTCGCGGTGTGCCCGACAACGCGGCCCAGTCTGCGCCTGCGCTCCATTGCACCCGCAGGCCGTGATCGCGCGCCCAACCGAGCAGTTCCGTGGGGTGCGCCCGCCCGGCCAGCGCGACGACCACGCTCACCTCTGGGTCACGGGCCGCCCCGAGGTCGGTCGAGGCGTGCAGTAACCAGGACACCGGCCCGGTGTAGGCCTGCGACCGGTTGCGCTGTCCTGGGGTGGTCACCGCGCAGGAACTCAGCGCGGCGGTGAGCGCCGCTGCAACAACGGCCGTGCCGATCCGCCACGTGATCATGGATCGCTCCTTACCGGGAAGTGCCGGACGGGCCGGAAGTGACGGACGGGCCGGAGGTCGCGAGCAGCGTCGCCGCAGCGGGCTCCGGCGTCGCGGTCGCCACATGCCGGGGGGTCGATTCGGGTCCGGGCGGTGTGCGGGCCGGATCGTCGTCGCCGAAGGTGCGGAGCAGGAACAGCAGCAGCAGCAGCGGCATGCCGAGACCGAACAGGCCGGCTTGCGTAATGGATTCGGGTTCGAAGAAGACCTCGCTGACCTGCGCTCCCGACCCGAGAAGCCGCTGCCCGGAGTAGAAGACGACCGCGCCGGCCAGCAGGATCACGTAGCCGAAGAACAGCAGCACCCTGCTGGATCGCGGGACCAGGCGGCTGGAGTGGTTGGTCAGCGACTCACCGGACATGGTGACGTCCCACGCGATCGCCACGAGCACGATCACCGCAGCCCAGACCGCGGTCCGGCTGGCCGCCAACGCATGGTCGTAGAGCACCTGCACTCCGCGCAGCGCGAGCACGCCGGAGAGCAGGCCGGTCAGCGTGCGGGGCAGCCGGACGGCCCAGCGGCTGGTGCTGTGCGCGGCACAGGCGAGCAGCACCAGCCCGAACACCGCCAGGCCGGCAAGCACCCCACTGAGACTCAGCACGCGCCAACGCGTGTGCGGCCCGACGAGCACCCGGCCGAAGGAGTCCGCGCCGTAGAAGACGGCCCCCAGGGTGACGGTCCCGAACAGCAGCACCACACCGCGCAGCCGACTCGGCCAGCGCCGGCCACGGCCGGCGACGAGCACCAGTCCGGTCAGGCCGAGCACGATCGCCACGCTGTCGCCGACGACCACGCTCCGATCCGCGTTCGCCTGCGCGACGGCAGCCGGCGTGCTGGTGTCGGTCTCACTCGGTGGCCGGTCGGGCCGCACCCCGGGCGGCCGGAAGCTGCGCAGCTCCGCCCCCAGCAGTGCCACAGCGCCCGCCGGGTCGCGGCCGGCGGACTGCACGCCGATGATCAGGTAACCGGTATTGCTGGCCGGCAGCCGGTAGAGCCCCAGCAGGTGCGCAGTCTGGCCGGCCGACGGCACCAGCCGCAGCTGCTGCAGCGGACCGTCGGCGATCACCGGCCCGAGCGGGCGGTCCTGCGCCTCGGCGGCCAACTCCTGGACGGTGGCGCCGTCGAGCCGGATGGAATCGACCGCCAGCGCCAGTGCCCCGTAGCGCGGGTCGAGGTCGCGGAAGATCGTCGTCCCGTTGGTCACGCTCGGCTGCCAGCCGGCTGGGATGAGGACGCTGAACCCATCCGCCCCGCGCAGCGAGCGCACGTCCGCGGCGGCGCTGAACCCGCCCGACGTCGACACCTCGGGCGAGACGGTGAGCTTGATCTGGCCCTGCAGCACTGCGACGCCCACCGCGATCACCCACACGTTGAGGGCCACCACCGCAAACAGGGCCGCGAAGTTGAGCGTGTCCGGCCAGCACTGCCGACGGAGCCGGGCGGCGAGTCCCGCGAGGACCAGGATGGCGACGAACAGCGCGAACAGGGCGACGCCGAGCCCTAACTGGTGCAACCGGTGAGCCGGTGAGCCGTGCGGGAGCAACCACGCCAGGACGAGCAACGAGAGGCAGCAGGCGACCGGCAGCGCGCCACGGCGCGCGTCCAGCCGGACGCGGCGACGCGGCACGAGGGCCAGCAACCGTTCACCGGTGAGCTGCCCCCATTCGCCGAAGTCGACCGCAGCGACCGTCAGGATCGGCACCGCAACGATGCTCAGTCCCCCCATCAGCAGGGTGATCGAGCCGGGGAACAGGCTCAGCCCGTTCAGCATCGGGCTGGCCACGCGCAGCACCAGCAGATAGCCACCGAACACGGCGCAGTACAGGACGAGCACGGTCAGCCGCAGCAGCCGGTCCTCGGCCGCGTCGCCGTGTCGCGAGCGCCGCCACACACTGGCGGCAATCGCGATGACCCAGATCGCTGCGAGCAGCGCCCGGGTGGCCAGGAACCCCCAGTGCGGCAGGACGGCGCGTAGCCCGAAGCCGAGCACACCGGTCTCGTAGGCGATGGCCACCGTCATCGTCGCGAGCGCGAGGAACGCCACGACCCGGTGCGCGAACACCGCGCCGGTCGCGATGTAGCCGAGGCCCAACGCCAGCAGTACGAGTGCCGCATCGAACAGCGGCGCGCCCAGCGTGGTTCGCACGCCGCCGGTGGGTAGCAGCGTGACCTGCGAGGAGCCCGCATCACGCAAGGCGATCAGCAGCGCCGCACCGACCAAGCTGGCGACAGCACCGCCGGTGGCCAGTCGCAGCGGCGCATCCATCGTGTGCAGGGAGATGCGCCGCTCCGAGAACGTCTCGCGCAGACTGTGCAGGTCCAGCGGGCCGTACTCGCCGCCTTCGTGCTCGGGCCGGCCGCCCTCGCCCGAGTCGGACAGCCCACCAGCGTCCTCGTCGCTCACCGCGGACCCGCTCCGCCAGGCTCGGGCAAGCCAGCGGCGCCTTTGTAACGTGCCGCGATCGCGGTGTCCTCGAAGACTCGCACGCCGATGATGCTTTCTTGATCCACGAACCACACATGCGCGAAGTCCGCAGTCCCGGATGTGCCCGCAAACCCGCGGAACGTCGTGCGGCCCAACGCCAGCACGTGATCGGGGCCGCGCAGGAAGGACAGCGGCGCATGACTGATGCCCGCCCACGCGTCGGAG
>DATBTJ010000064.1:0-10215 GCA_036559305.1 Jatrophihabitans sp. | reverse complement strand
GTTCGGGACCGAGGCGGCCCGCGACCTGGGCGCGGCGGGTGCCGCGGGCGATCTGTTCTGCGACGGCTCGCTCGGCTCGCACACCGCGGCGCTGCACGAGCCCTACGCCGACCGCGACGACACCACCGGCATGGTGCGCTTCGACATCGACGACGTCGTCGAGCACGTCGTGCGCTGCACCCGGGCCGGCCTGCAGGCCGGCTTCCACGCGATCGGCGACGCCGCGGTCGACCAGGTGCTGACCGCGGTCGAGCAGGCCGTCCGCCGCGCCGGGCCGCCTGCGGTGCCGCACCGGATCGAGCACGCCGAGTACGTCCGCGAGCCGGGCCGGCTCGCCGCGTCCGGGCTGGTCGCATCGCTGCAGCCGATGTTCGACGCCGCGTGGGGCGGCCCGACCGGCATGTACGCCCGGCGGCTCGGCGCGCAGCGCGCCGGTGAGCTGAACCGGTTCGCCGCGCTCGCCGCCGCGGGCGTGCCGCTGGCGTTCGGCTCGGACGCACCGGTCACGCCGCTCGGGCCCTGGGCCGCGGTCCGCGCGGCCGTGCACCCGCACGACGAGACGGCCGCGCTCGACCCTTCCACGGCATTCGCGGCACACACCCGCGGCGGGTGGGCGGCGGCGGGCCGGGCCGGCGGCGACCTGTGCCTCGGGGCGACCGCGACCTTTGCGGTGTGGGACGCCGAGCTCGAGCCGGCGAGCGGCCTGCCGGTCCTCGCTCCCGGCAGCGAGCTGCCGCGCTGCCTGGCCACCGTCCGGGCCGGCGAGCCGATCTTCGACAGCGGGGTGCTGGGTGCGCCCGGCTGAGCGTGCCGGCTCGGCTGCCGGGGTTCTCGGCGATACTCGACGGATGCGGTGGCAGTGGCCGGTCCCGGCGCGGCAGGAGCCGGTTGCCGTCGACCCGCGGTGGGCCGCGGTGGTCGCGCTCGTGGCCGGTCTCGCCGCCTCCGCGGCGTTCCCGCGGCTGGGCATCTGGCCGCTCGCGCCGGTGAGCGTCGCGGGCCTGTCCTGGGCGGTGGACGGCCGCCGCACCCGCACCGCGCTCGGGTTCGGGTTCCTGTACGGGCTGGGCTTCTTCGTCCCCCTGCTGCACTGGACCGGCATCTACGTCGGCGCGGCGCCGTGGCTGATCCTCGCCGCGGCCGAAGCGGTGTTCATGGCCGGCCTCGGCGGCGTGCTCGCGGCAGTGCAGCGGCTGCCGGGCGCACCGTTCTGGGTGGCCTGCGCCTGGGTGCTGCAGGAAGCCCTGCGGGATCGCCTGCCGTTCGGCGGCTTTCCGTGGGGCCGGCTCGCCTTCAGCCAGTCGGCCTCGCCGCTGCGCTGGTTCATCGAACTCGGCGGCGCGCCACTGCTGAGCTTCGCCGTGGCGCTGAGCGGCGCCGGGCTGTGGCTGTTCGCGCGCGGCGCCCGTCCGTTGCGCACGACGTGGCTGGCCACCGGTGTGATGCTCGCCGTGGCACTGCCCCTGGTCGGGCTGCTCTGGACGGCAGTGCGGACGGACACCACTGGTCACCGCGCGCTGCCCGTGGCGATCGTGCAGGGCAGCGTGCCCGACCGCGGGCTGGCCTTCGAGGACCGGGCCCGGCAGGTGCTCGACAACCACGTCGCGCAGACCCTGCGCCTGGCGGCCCGCATCCGGGCCGGCGAGGTGCCGCAGCCCCGGCTGGTCGTGTGGCCGGAGAACTCCAGCGACGTCGATCCGCTCGTCGACACGTCGGCGGCCGCCGAGATCAGCCGGGCGGTGCGGGCGGTCGGCGCCCCGGTGCTGGTCGGGGCGATACTGGACGGCCCGGGACCCGATCACCGGCGCAACGCGGGCATTCTCTGGTCGCCGACCCACGGGCCGGGCGCGACGTACGTCAAGCGGCACCCGGTGCCCTTCGCCGAGTACATCCCGCTGCGCAGCCTGGCCGAGAAGGTGAGCTCGGCGGCCAAGCTGGTCACCCAGGACATGGTCGGCGGCACCGGCAACGGGTTGCTGCGCGGCGGCCCGGTGCCGATCGGCGACGTGATCTGCTTCGAGGTCGCCTACGACGACCTCGTGCAGTCCTCGGTCGCTGCCGGTGCGCAACTGGTCGTCGTCCAGACCAACAACGCGACTTTCGGGCACACCGCCGAGACCTACCAGCAGCTCGCGATGAGCCGGCTGCGCGCGATCGAGACCGGCCGCACGGTGCTGCAGGCCTCGACGACCGGGTTGTCCGCGATCATCGCTCCGGACGGCTCGATCCGGGCGCAGTCGGGGGCGCTGTTCGAGCCCGCGCTGTTGTCGGCCACGGTACCGGTCGAGACCGGCACGACGCCTGCGGTCGCTCTCGGCGCCGTCCCGGAGTGGACGCTCGCCGGGCTCGCGGTGCTTGCCGTCGTCGCGGTCACCGTAGGCTCTCGTGTCAGTCGCAAGGTCACCCGGAGGGAGGACGTGGTTCCCGCATGACGTCGGTCCTGGTCATCATCCCGACCTACAACGAGAGCGAGAACATCGAGGCGATCATCGCCCGGGTGCACACCAGCGTGCCCGACGCGCACGTGCTGGTCGCCGACGACAACAGCCCGGACGGCACCGGTGTCATCGTCGACGCGCTTGCCGGTGCCGATGCCCGGGTTCATGTGCTGCACCGTCCCGGCAAGGCCGGGCTGGGGGCGGCCTACGGCGCCGGCTTCGACTGGGGCCTGGCACGCGGTTACGACGTCCTCGTCGAGATGGACGCCGACGGATCGCACGCCCCCGAACAGCTGCCACGGCTGCTTGCCGCGCTCGAGCATGCCGACGTCGTGCTCGGCTCGCGCTGGGTGCGGGGGGGAGCCGTGGTGAACTGGCCACGCCGGCGCGAGGTGCTCTCGCGCGGCGGCAACCTCTACGCGCGGCTGGCGCTGGGCATCAGCCTGCGCGATGCCACCGGCGGCTACCGGGCCTACAAGCGTGTCGTCCTCGAGCACATCGACTACGCCGCAGTGAGCTCGCAGGGCTACTGCTTCCAGGTCGACCTCGCCTGGCGGGTGGTGCGCGCGGGTTACCGCATCGTCGAGGTGCCGATCACCTTCGCCGAGCGGGAACGCGGCGAGTCGAAGATGAGCGGCGAGATCGTCCGCGAGGCGTTCGTCCGGGTCACCCAGTGGGGCCTGCGGTATCGCGCCGGGCAGGCACACACGGCGCTGACGGCCCGCAAAAAAGATCACCGCCCGGACGTGTCGTCCGAGCGGTGAGTGGTGTTGCAGCGGGTGGTGTGAGCGCGATCAGGCGCTCTTCTGGCCGCGGCGGGCCCGCAATACGTCGAGGCGCTCGGCGAGCACCTCTTCGAGATCGGCGATCGAGCGCCGCTCCATCAGCATGTCCCAGTGGGTACGGGCCGGCTTGACCTTCTTGGCCTCCGGCTCGGGGCCATCGACGAGCAGCCCCGTGGTTCCGTCGAGCCGGCACTCCCAAGTGGTGGGAATCTCGGCCTCTTCCGAGAACGGCACGGTGAACTCGTGCCCGCGCTGGCAGCGGTAGGCCGCCATGTTGCGCGGCGCGGGCTCGGCCCCGTACTCGGTCTCGTAGCTGATCGCGCCCAGCCGACTTCCACGCAGCGTGCGATCTGCCATGATCGGCACCTCCTGGATTCTGGCTTGTCTGGACGGTGTTGTCCGTCGGATCCCTGGTCAGTAAGTCCCGGATATCCGGCTACTCAGACCAACGAGCGACCATGGTTGATGATTCCCGCGACCATCTGTGCGGTAACCCTCCACCACTGTGATCTCTCAGGTGCACCGTCTCGAAAGCATGGAGTTCTCGATGCCACTGTTCGACACCCTTACCAGGAAGTACGCAGCAGAGGGCGGATCGGTTCCCGCGGTGGCGCGAGCCACACTGTCGCCCGGCCGCGTGGCCGGTGCGATCGGGGCCGGACGGGTGCTGCTCGGCGCGGGGTTCCTGCTCGCGCCCACGGTGTCGGTGCGGGTGCTGGGGGTCGACAGCGGCACCGCGAAGCGCATGCGGTTCCTGGCCCGGATGACCGCGGCGCGCGACATCGGCATCGGCGTGGGGACTCTCGCGGCCGGCCCGGGCGGTGACGCGGCGCCGTGGTTGCTCGCCGGGGCGCTCGCCGACCTCACCGACGGGGTCGTGATCGCCGCGGCGATGCGCTCCGGCGTGACCCGGGGCGTGGCCGCGGCCGGCATCGCAGCAGGGGCGCTGGCCACCGGCGCGATCAGCGTGTGGGCGGCGCGCCGACTCGTCGGCTGACCCGCGGCCGGGGACGGCCGACAGCAGGCCCGACAGAAATATCGGGCATTGCGGATATTTGGGTTCGTGCCCGGGGTAGAGCAGCGGCGTGCGCACCCGCCCGCTCGCCCTGACCGTTCTCGCGCTGGCCACCGGGGCCCTCCTGGCCGTGACCACCGTCTCGCTGCCGGCCGGTGCCGGCGCCGCCCGGGAGCGAACCGCCGGGAAGCAGCCACTCGCCGTGGGCACCGGCGGCGCGGTCACCTCGGCAGATCTCGACGCCAGCCGGGCCGGGATCGATGTCCTGCGCCACGGCGGCAACGCCATCGACGCGGCCGTCGCGACCGCCGGCGCGCTGGGCGTCACCGAGCCGTTCGTGGCCGGTCCGGGCGGCGGCGGGTTCATGGTGATCTACCTGGCCCATCAGCACCGCGTGGTCACGATCGACGGTCGCGAGAAGTGCCCGGCCAAATGCACCAGCACGATGTTCCAGGATTCGTCGGGCCGGCCGATGGACTTCGAGCACGCCCGGCGGTCCGGGATGGCGGTGGGCGTTCCCGGCATGGTCGCGACCTGGGCCGACGCGGTGCGGCAGTACGGCCGGCACAGCTTCGGCGCCGACCTGCAGCCGGCCATCGGGATCGCGAAGCGCGGGTTCCGCGTCGATCGCAACTTCCACCAGCAGGAAGAGGCCTCGCTGGCCGACCTGCAGTCGTTCACGAGCAGCCGGCAGCTGTTCCTGACACCGGACGGCCAGCCGCTGCCCATCGGTTCGGTGCTCCACAACCCGGACCTCGCGCGGACGTATCAGCTGCTCGCCGAGCGCGGCCCGGACTTCCTCTACCGGGGCAAGCTGGCCACCGACATCGCACGCACCGTGCAGCACCCGCCGGTCTCGGGTCAGAGCGAGTTCCCGATCGAACCGGGCGTCATGACACGGCAGGATCTCGCCGACTACACCGCCCCGAACCGGAATCCGACGCACGTGCGCTATCGCGGGCTCGACGTGTACGGCATGGCGCCACCGTCGTCCGGCGGGATCACGGTCGGCGAGGCGCTCAACATCCTTTCGCGCTGGAAGCTCGGCTCGCAGCCGCGCGCCCGCGCCATGTTCGAGTACCTCGAGGCGTCCCGGCTGGCCTTTGCCGACCGCAACGCCTACATCGGCGACAGCGACTACGTGAACGTGCCCCAGCACGGCCTGCTCGACCCGAAGTACGCGGCGACCCGCTCGTGCCTGATCGGTGACCATGCGCTGAGCTCACCGGCCCCCGCGGGCCACCCGTACCAGCCCTACGGCGGATGCGGCGCGAGCTCGGCCGCGGGCGTCACCGACCACGAGGGCCGGCACACCAACCACCTCGTGGTCGTCGACCGCTGGGGCAACGTGGTGAGCTACACCAACACAATCGAGCAGATCGCCGGAACCGGCATGACCGTCCCGGGGCGCGGGTTTCTGCTGAACAACGAGATGACCGACTTCGACTTCGCGCCGCCGGCGCAGGGCGCCTACGACCCGAACCTGCCGGCCGGGGGCAAGCGGCCGCGCTCGAGCATGTCGCCGACGATCGTCCTCAAGAACGGCGCGTTCGACTTCGCGGTGGGCTCGCCCGGCGGCTCGACGATCATCACCACCGTGCTGCAGATCCTCCTCAACCACATCGACTTCCGGATGTCGTTGCCGGACGCGCTGTGGGCGCCGCGGGTGTCGCAGCGCAACGCGTCGCAGAGCCAGGCCGAGCAGGCCTTCTACGACAGCGCGCTGGCCAAGAGGCTGACCGACAGGTACGGCGAGGGCTTCTCGCTGGTCACCGGCGCCCAGCAGCCGTTGCTGAGCTACATCGGCGACGCGACCGGGGTGCAGTCGCTCGGCGGCGGCAGATTGCAGGCGGTGGCCGAGAAGGTCCGCGAGGGCGGCGGCTCCGCGCTCGTCGTCAACCCCTAGGGGTCACGGCCACTGGCCCCGCTCGTGCAGCACGTCGCGCAACACGTCGGCGCGATCGGTCATCAGACCGTCCACGCCCAGGTCGAGCAGAGCGCGCATCTCGGCCGGGTCGTCCACGGTGTAGGCGATGACCGGTAACCCGAGCCCGTGCGCCGCACGCACGAAACGACTGTCGACGATCCGCCGCCCGCCGATCCGCACCGGCGCCTGGATGCAGCCCGCGCCGCGGTGCCGGGCGCGCCCGTAGAGCCGCAACGACGCGATCGCCCCCGGCCCGAACGCGGTGCAGAGCCCCTCACCCAGCGCGCGTCGCACCGCAGAGATCCGCCGGGTGGCGAACGCGACGATGCACACCCGGTCGGCGCTACGGGTGCGGCGCAGCACGTCCACCACCGCCGCCACCGAGCGCTCGGACTTCACGTCGAGGTTGATCCGGGTGTGCGGCCAGGCGGTGAGGACGTCGGCGAGCAGCGGGATCGGCTCACGCCCGGCGACCCGCGCGGTACGCACGGTCGCCCAGGGCAGCTCCTCGATCCGGCCGCGGAGCTGGGTCAGCCGGTCGAGGGTGGCGTCGTGAAAGGCGAGCGCGACGCCGTCGGCAGTCACCCGGACATCGGTCTCCAGGTAGGTGTAGCCGAGGTCCACCGCCCGCTGGAACGCCGCGAGGGAGTTCTCGTCGCCGCCCGGAGCGAAGCCCCGGTGGGCGAAAGCGTAGGGCGCAGGCCCGTCGAGGAAGGCCATGGCGGCTACTGCGCCAGCAGGAGGGTCCGCAGGTGGCGCACCGGCGGCGACCCGTGCCCGAGCACCGCGTCGTGGATCGCCAGGTCGGTGTCGTCCGGCCGGGCCGCGCGCAACTCGGTGACAAGGTCGCGCACCTCGCGGTAGCCGACGTAGTAGGTGCACAGCTGCGCGGAGGTGAGCTGCACGCGCTGCCACTTCTCGACCGCCTCGGCCTCCTCCTGGAACGCGCGCTCGGTCATCAGCCGCATCGCGTCGGCCTCGGTCAGACCGTGGCAGTGGAAGCGGATGTCGAGGATCGTGTTGAGGATCGAGCGCAGCTGCATCTTCAATTGCTGCAGGCGAAGGGCGCTCGCCGCCCGGGCCGACTCGGCGCGCCGGTACCCGCGGACCGCCATCAGCTCCTCGGCGTACACCGCCCATCCCTCGACGAACGACCCGCTGAAGAACACCGCGCGGACGGGCGTGCTCGCCGGGTTGCGATTGGAGTGCATCAGCTGCAGCGCGTGGCCGGGCATCGCCTCGTGCACGGTCAGGTCGTGCAGCATGTGCAGGTTGTACTCGCGGAAGTAGGAGTCGATGCGCTGCTGCGACCAACCCTCGGGGGTGGGCGACACCGCGAACTGCGTCGGCATCGGCCGGGCTTCCAACGGCCCCGACGGGTTGCAGTACGCGCCGGCCACGCCGCGGTCGATCTCGGGCATCTCGATGACCTCGACCGGGTCGTCGTACACGGTCACCAACTGCTCGGCACGGACGAAGTCCGTGGCGCTGACCATGGCGTCACGACACACCTGCAGGATCGTGTCGTCGGTGGCTACCTCGCGGGCCAACTCGTCGAGAACCTCGCGCACAGTCGCCGGGCTCGCTGCGGCAGTCGCGGCGAAGGTGCCCGCCTCGGCGAGGAGTTGCGCGCCGACGCGGTCGAGGTCGTCCTCGGCGCGGGCGAGCAGGTCTGCCGGCGCGAAGTCGGTGTCCAGGGTGAGGGCGAGCTTGGCCCGGAACAGGTCGGGTCCGATGCGCGGGTCCCGCGTCGCGGAGTCGAGTCGGTCCTTCAGCCACCGGCGGTGCTCCTCGACCGCGGTGCGGGCGGCGTCCGCCTCGTCGCCGAGCTCGGCGCCCGCCTCGGCGGCGAGCGCGGGGAGCAGCTCGTCGATGAGCCCGACCGTGCCGGCCAGCTGAGCACGCGCGGTCTCGACGTGCGGGCGGGACAGCTCGCCGAGCCGCTCACGGGCGGCCACCAGGTAGCGAGGGATCTCGGCCAGCCGTGCTCGCGCGGCAGCGACGCGCTGCGCGGCGGGCGCATACGGACGCGAGGCGAGGGCGTACAGCGCGCCGCCCGGGTTGTGCGCCATCGGGTTCCACTCGGCCTCGCGCAACTCGTCGAGGTCGAACAGCTCGGCGCTGAGTTCGGTGCGCAGCACCTGCCGATCGACGTCCTCGTCGCGGTCGGCGACCTCGACGGCGTCGAGCCCGGCGAGCTGGACGCGCAGCTCGGCGCGCCGGCCGTCGGCTGCCGCGGGGGACGGGTCGTCGAGACGGTGGTCGTGCGTGTGGTCGCCGAGCCCGGTGGCAGCCGACGGGTGCGCGCCCAACCAGCTGTCGAGCACGGTCGTGGCGAGGGTGACGAAGGGCGAGCTCATGCTGCGACCCTAGGCGTATACCGTGAGCGCCTCAGGACGCGCCGGACTCCTCTTTCTGCTTCTCCTCGCTCGACTCGTCGGAGCCGCCGTCGTCCTTGAGTTCCCTGCGTAGCAGCTTGCCGGTGGAGTTGCGGGGGAGCTCGTCGACGAACTCGACCTCGCGCGGCACCTTGTGCCGGGCGAGCTCGGACTTCACGTGCGACTTCACCTCGTCCTCGGACAACGACTGGCCGTCGCGCAGCACCACGAAAGCCTTCAGCCGCTGGCCGAAGTCCTTGTCGTCGACACCGACCACGGCGGCGTCGGCGATCGCCTTGTGCTCGACCAGCAGGTTCTCGACCTCGGCGGGGAAGACGTTCTCTCCGCCGGAGACGATCATGTCGTCGTCGCGTCCGTCGATGAACAGCAGGCCGTCCTCGTTGAAGTGCCCGACGTCGCCGGCGGACAGCAGGCCGTCGATCTCGTCCTTCGAGCCACCGCCGGTGTACCCGGTGAACTTCAGGCCGCTGCCCACGAAGATGCGGCCGGTGACGTTCGGCTCGGTGATCCGGTTGCCGTCGTCGTCATAGATGTGCACCTTGCAGCCGACCGGCACCTTGCCCACCGTCCCGGGCGCCTTCTTCCAGTCCTCGGGCGTCGCGACGCTCGCAACCGCGACCTCGGTCGAGCCGTACAGGTTGTAGACGACGTCGCCGAACAGTTCCATCGCGTGGTTGCCGACCTCCGGCGCAAGCGCCGAGCCCGCCAGGAAGAGGATCTTCAGCGAGCTGGTGTCGAACTTCTTGATCTCGTCGTCGTCGAGTTCGAGCATGCGCTGGAGCATGGTCGGGACGAGGACGAGCGTCTCGCACCTGTGTTCCTCGATCATCTCCAGCGTCTTGCGGGGGTCGTACTTGCGCCGCGTGACCGTGGTCGACCCGAGCGCCAGGGTCAGCAGGAACTGCGAGAGCCCGGTGCCGTGGAACAGCGGCGCGCCGAAGAAGGTGCGTTCGTTCATCCCCAGCGGAACGCGGTCGAGGAACTGCGCGGCGGCGAACGGCGAACTGACCTGGCGTGCGGCGCCCTTGGGCGTTCCGGTGGTGCCGCTGGTGAGCAGCACCAGGCTGCCCACGGACTTCGGCCGCGACAGGCCGTCGGACGACGCGCCCTCGATGAGCTCCTCGAGGGTGGTGTGGTCGTTCTCGTCGTCGTCGACCCAGGCCAGGAAGCGCGGGACGTCGTCGGGGACGTTGCCGAGGATGTCGCTGAACTCGACGTCGTAGACGAGGGTGTCGGCGCCTTCGCGCTCGATCACCTCGGCGAACTGCGGCTTGGCGAAGCCGGTGTTCATCAACAACAGCTTGGCGCCGAGCTTGCCGGCGGCGAACATCGTCTCGACCAGGCCGCGGTGGTCGCGGCACAACACGGCGATGACCGACCGGTCGGTGAGGCCCTGTTCCCGCCACGCGTTGGCCAGGGCGTTGGAGCGGTCGTCGAGTTCGCGGAAGGTCAGCTCACCGAGCTCGTCGATCAGCCCTGGGAAGTCGGGGTCGCGGCGCGCCGCGATCTTGATGGCGCCGGCGACCATGCCCCACTGCCGCATGGTCAGCATCGCGTAGGCGATGTCTTGCGGCTTGGTGACCGGGGCGATGCCGGAACGCAACAGCACCGCCGCTTCCATCGCGGTCGTCGGCAACCGGCGGAACTGTTG
>DATBTJ010000063.1:0-44638 GCA_036559305.1 Jatrophihabitans sp. | reverse complement strand
GCTCCGCCCGCATCCCCTCCACGACCTGGGCATCGGTCAGCAACTCCAACGAGTCACCCACCAATACGTCCACATGTTCGATAGTACGCCTTCCAGGGAAGGCAAACAAGAGAATCCGCAGATATATCTGACGATTCGAGCACAAGAAGCGCCGGCAGCACGAGCCGAGCACCGACCGAACACCCTCCCGCCGCCGCGGCCTTCGAGCACACCAGGAGCCGGCAGCACGAGCCGAGCACCGACCGAACACCCTCCGTCGCCGCGCCCTTCGAGCACACCAGGAGCCGGCAGCGCGACCCAGCCCGAGAGCGAATCCCCTTCTTCGCTGCGCCTTTCAAGCGCCGCACACCCCCACCCGAATAGGGTCGCCACATGACCGACGCGGCCCGAATCGCCGACGAGCTCTACGCGCTCGCACCGGACGAATTCACCGCCGCCCGCGACAAGGCGGCCAAAGCCGCCCGCGACGACGGCGAACGCGAAGTCGCCGACACCGTGAAGAAGTTCCGCCGTCCGTCGATCAGCGCGTGGCTGGTGAACACGATCGCCCGCACCGACGAACTCGAGGAGTTGCTCGACCTCGGCGCCGCGCTGCGCGAGGCGCAGCGCACGCTCGACGGCGCGGAACTGCGCGCCATGTCGCGGCAGCGTCATCAGGTCGTGCGCGGGCTGTCCGAACTCGCCGTCCGCCTCACCGGCAAGAAGCCGGCCGATACTGCACAGCGCGAGTTCGAGGCAACGCTGGAAGCCGCGCTCGCCGACGACGCCGCCGCCGAGGCGGTCCGGACGGGGCGGCTGATGCGCGCGCTCACCTCCACCGGGCTCGAGCCGGTCGATCTCACCGACGCGGTCGCGGCGCCCGACACCGCACCTGCCCGCCCGCGCAAGACATCGCGCCCGCCGGCAAAGAAGAAGCAACCGAGCGACCAGGCCGCGCAGCAGCGCCGCGCCGAGCTCGCGAAGGCGATCGAACAGGCCGAGCAGCAGCTCGCAGGCGCCGACAGCGAACTCGCCGAGCACGAGCAGCAGGCCGAACAGGCCCGCCGCAGCCAGGACCACGCCCGCGCCCGCACCGCGCAACTCGAAGAGGAACTCGAGACCGCCCGCACCGCCCAGGCCGAGGCCGAGAAGGCCCGTCGCGACGCCGATACGGCACTCAAGACGGCCACCCGTGCCCGCGACGCTGCCCGCCGCGCAGTCGACACCGCACGCAAGCGCGCCACCTAGGCACAGGGGGCGCACATCACCTTCATGTGCGATACCTCGCCGCGATGGGAAGGGTCTAACTATGACCAGGTATTCCGCGACTACCGACTCCGCGGCGATCGTGCCCGCCGAGCGCCTGGACATCTGGCGCGCGCTGACCGACCCGGTGCTACTCCCCCGGCTGACCCCGTTGCTGCGCCAGATCGACGCCGACGGCGACATCTGGACCTGGCACATGACCCGCATCTCGGCGCTGGGCGTGAGCATCAGCCCCTCGTTCACCGAGCGGATGACCTTCAACGAGGGCCGGCGGATCGAGTACACCCACACGCCGCCGTCCGGCAGCCGTGAACGCGCCGGCGCCGAAGGCTGGTACGACCTCAGCGATGCCGAGGACGGCACGGCCCTCAAGATCAGCCTGACGCTGGCGGTGGAACTGCCGTTGCCTCGCAGCGCGACACCGGCCGTCCGCCGTGTCATGCAGGCCACGATGAACCGGATGGGTGACAAGTTCTCGGCGAACCTGCTGCACCACCTGGGTCTTGAACCGGACGCCGCGCTGTCCGCCTGACCTGCCGGCCCAGCTGCCCACGGGCGGCAGCGCTTGTACTGCGAACAGCAACCCGAGCCAGAATCGCGGGGTATTGTCCGGAACGCGCCCAAAGTTCCGATCGAGGAGTTCCCGTGCCCCGTCTGCTCACCCGAACCGCGGCTGCGACCGGTGCCGCCGCCCTCGCCGTCCTCGGCCTCACCGTGCCGTCCGCGGGCGCATCCGCCCGCGCCGCGGCCGTGCAGAGCCCCACCGCCCGGGCCTGGATCACCACGCCGGACGGCAGCCAGCTCCTGCATGACGCGGGCACCGTGTCCTTCGGGACGGCTGCCCCGAAGAACCTGACGGTGAGCATCGACCCGACTCGTCGGTTCCAGACGATGACCGGCTACGGGGCCTCGCTGACCGACTCGTCCGCGACGGTGCTGGAGAGCCTGCGCCCGAAGCAACGCACCGCGACCATGCGCGACCTGTTCGACCCGCGCACCGGCGACGGCCTGAACTTCTTGCGCCAGCCCATCGGCGCCTCGGACTTCGTCACCGACCACGACTACACCTACGACGATCTGCCGTCCGGCCAGACCGACTACGCGCAAAGGCACTTCTCGATCCGGCACGACCGCAAGGCGATCCTGCCGTTGCTCCGGCAGGCGCTGCGGATCAACCCGCACATCACGGTCATGGCCACGCCGTGGAGCCCGCCCGCGTGGATGAAGACGAACGACTCGCTCGTCGGCGGCCGGCTGATCGACGAGCCGCGCATCTACGCGTCGTACGCGCTGTACCTGGTCAAGTTCGTCCAGGCCTACCAGCGCGCCGGCGTCCCGGTCGACTACCTGAGCGTGCAGAACGAACCGCAGAACCGCGCGCCGAGCGGCTACCCGGGCACGGACATGTCGGCCGCGCAGGAGGAGAAGGTCATCGCGCAGCTCGGGCCGATGCTGCAGGCCGCGCACCTGGACACCAAGATCCTCGGCTACGACCACAACTGGGCGATGCACCCGAACGACATCGCCAACACCCCACCCGACGAGCAGTCGGACATCAACAACTATCCGCAGGAACTGCTGTCCTCGAACGCCGCGCAGTACGTGTACGGCACGGCCTACCACTGCTACTACGGCGATCCGAGTGCGATGACCGCGCTGCACAACGAGTTCCCGACCAAGCCGATCTTCTTCACCGAGTGCTCCGGCAGCCAGTCCGGCGACCCGTCGCAGACCTTCTCGGACACGTTGAAGTTCGACGCGCGCACGCTCGAGATCGGGACGCCGCGCAACTGGGCGAAGTCGGTCGTCAACTGGAACCTCGCGCTCGATCCGAACGGCGGTCCGCACGTCGGCGGCTGCGGCACCTGCACCGGCGTCGTCACCGTCCACCCCGACGGCACGGTCACCCGCAATGCCGAGTACTACGCGCTGGGGCACCTGAGCCGGTTCGTCCCGCCGGGCTCGACGCACATCGCCAGCACGTCCTTCGGCACGCCCGGCTGGAACGGCCAGATCACCGACGTGGCGTTCCAACGTCCGGACGGCTCGCAGGTGCTGGTCGCGCACAACGAGAACGACGCCCCGCGCTCGTTCTCGGTGAGCGAGAACGGGCAGAGCTTCGACTACACGCTGCCCGGCGGCGCGCTCGCCACCTTCGTCTGGCCGTCCGCACCGGCGCCGGCGCCGAACGTGCGCGCGCTCGACCCGACCTCATGGCACGCCACCGCGAACCCGAACGGGCCGTCCGACTCGTGCTGCAGCGGTGACGTTGCCGAGCACGCCGTCGACGACGACGCGACTACGCGGTGGTCGACGGGCGCGGCGCAGACGCCTGGCCAGTACCTGCAGGTCGATCTGGGCCGTGCCCAGCCGGTGAGCCGGTTCGTGCTCGACACCGGCGCGAGCACCGGCGACTACCCCCGCTCATACGCGGTGAGCACCAGCACGGACGGCACCCACTGGACGGACGCCGGCACCGGCACCGGTTCCGGCCAGCTCACGAACATCACGCTGGACGGATCGCCGGTTCGCTACGTGCGGGTGACGCTGACCGGCAGCGACAACAGTTGGTGGAGCGTGGCCGACGTGCGCGCGTACGCCCCGAGTTCCTGACCGGGTGCGACACCCGGCGCCATGATCGTCCGCCGAGCCGCTGCCGCGCTGGCGCGCTGATCGCAGTCGCGTCGCCGGGCCGTAACAAGCGCACCCGCGGCACCGTGCTCACGCTCGCCGCCGGCCTCGTGCCGGCGTTGCGCGGACCGGTGTTCCGGGCGCCGGGCCCGATCACGCGTGGCTACGTCGACTACCTGCCGACCGGCGACTGCGACGACGAGCAGCGGTCAGTGGCGCGGCAGCAGCCGGTACGCGGGCCAGCCGCTCGAGCTGACGACCGGGATCCGCCGGGCCGACGGCAGGAACGGCGACTGCGGCCGCAGGAAACCCAGCGGCATGACCGCGGGATTCGCGCTGACTCGTGCCGCTGCCTGCAGGCCCTGGGCCGATGCGGGCAACGTCAGCGCTGCCGCCTCCGTCGTCGTCCCGGCGGGGAGGTCGACCGGATCGGCGAGGCAACCGCGCCGCACACCGAGCCCGCGCGGCGGCACGCCACACACCGAGCGCGAGCCGGGCGCGACCGACCGCACGGTGTAGCGCCCGTCGGCCCCGGTCACGATGTCGTTGAGCGGGGACGGGTACAGCCCGCCGAAGGTGCCGTAGGAGGAGAAGTCGCGCGCCGCCGCCCGCGCCACGCGCACGGAGACGCCGGGAAGCCCGCCGCCCGCGGCGTTCTGGACGAGGCCGGAGACCGCGGCGCCCGGAGCGAGGGCGATGCCGGTCGCGGCGTTCCCGCCACGCGTGACGCGCAGCGAGTAGGTGCTGCTCGCGCACTTGTCCGCGTACCCGGTCGATGGCACCGTCGTCGTCGCCGACGCGGCGTAGTAGGCGAGCGCGCAGGCCGCGTAGCGACCGGGACGCAAACCGTGGAAGGTGATGGTGCCGTCCGGACCGGTCACCGCGCTGGCCGCGACGTTGACGTCGGCCGTGCGGCTGAACACCGGCTGCGAGGTGCAGTACTGCCCGCTGCGGCACGCGCTGAGCAACGTGACGTCGACCCCGCTGAGCGGGTTGGCCGAGCCGTCGGTGATCGTCGCGGTCAACGGCGCATCAGCAGGCAGCGCCAGGTCGATACCTTGCGTCGTGTGCTTCGCGGCGACCGCGATCCGCGCCGCGCAGCGGCTCAGGGCGCCGCCGGTGTCGTAGTCGAGTTCAGCACACACGCGGTACGTGCCCGGGGTGAGACCGGTGGCGAGGTAGCGGCCGCGCGAGTCGGTCGTCACGGTCGATTCGTCGCCCCCGTAGCGGCTGTTCCGCATCACCAGCACACCGGCGTCGGCCACCGGCTTGCCGGCGCTGTCGGTCACCGTGCCGGTGAGCGCGCCGCCCGGCGCGAGCGTGCGATCGACGCCGATGCGGTCGCGTCCGTCGATGACCCGAACCTTCGGGGCGATGCAGCCCGACCGGCCGCCGAAGGGGTCGCGACCCGATCCGCCGCCGCCGAAGCAGACCCGGTACAACCCGCCCGGCAGGCCGTCGAGCGTCCAGTTGCCTCGGTCGTCTGCAGAGGTGCCGACCGCGAAGCCGCCGGTGGCCGTGAAGTGGGCTGCCTCGACCGACACCTGGCCGAGCCGGTCGCCGTGGACGTTGCGGACCACGCCGCTCAGCGAGCCGGACGGCTTGAAGCGCAACGCGATCGTGCTCGTCAGGCCGGCCGCGACCCGCAGGTGGTTGCAGGCGTAGGCGGACGCACGCGCCGCGCAGACCACGTACCTGCCGGGGCTGAGCTTGCGCAGTGCGAAGTGCCCGCGTGCGTCGGAGCGTCCGGTCGCCCCGACCGCGCGAGCATTCACCCCGTACGCCTCGACCTTGACCCCGCGGGCAGGCGTGTCGGACACGCCGGTCACGGTGCCGGCGATGGCGCCGAATCCGGTGGACGCGTGAGGCAGGGACGCCAGCGTGTCTGCGCCGGCGGAAGTGAACCGGCGAGCGGCGGCGGCGACCGACCGGTCGGCACAGCGCGACACATAGCCCGCGGCGTCGGACTGTCCGCCGTGCGCGCCGCGCGTCGCGAAGCAGGGCACGAACGCTCCCGGCACGACTCCGTTGAACCGGTAGTGGCCGTCGGCGTCCGTGCGGACGACGCCGGCAGGACCGCCGGCGACGAGGGTGACTCCACCCTCAGAGGGACTGAGGTAGGCCGGCGCGTCCCGTAGCGCCACCTGCACGCCGCGCAGCGGAGCACCCGCGCTGTCGGTGACGGTGCCGGTGATCGCAGCGCCGTCGGCGAGCACGAAGTGCAGGACCCCGCGGCCGGTGTGGACCGGCGCGGACGTGAAGTCGTAGAGGTAACCGGTCCGGTCCGACGTGCCGCCCTTCGCGTGGTTGCCGAGGGTGGCCACGAAGTACCGCCCACGCGGGACGGTCATCCGGAAATCGCCGCCCGAGTCGGTTCGGGATGTGAACCCACGATTTAGCCCGCTGTCACCGAACGCGAGCACGACCGCGTTGCGCAGCGGGTCGCCCGCGGTGTCGACCACGTGCCCCGCGAGCGTGCCGGGCCCGGCCGGCATACTGCGGAACGACTTGGTGGTGAAGCTCGTGGTCACGCGGCGCGACAACATGCCGTCGCGCTTCGTCCAGACCGACACCGAGTACTGCTGGCCGTCGGCGAGGCGGCGGAGCACCACGTGCGAGGCGCGCTGCCGACCGAGCGTCACCGCGCGCCCGTCGTGCGGGGTCGCAGGCGCCTGCGGTCCGCGTGCGAGACGGACCACATCGCGATCAATGTCACGCGGGTTCGTCCAGGTCACCGTCACGGGCCCGGATTTCTCGAACGGGGTCAACGCGGTCACGGCTGCCGGGCGCGTCGTGACGCCCGCTCCGGACGTCGGCGCCCCCACCATGGCCAGGACGGCAGAAGCCCCCGCAAAGGTGACGACAAGGGCGCGACTTCGCATGTTCCCTCCCAGGTCGAGCGCACCTTATGCCATGGCGATCTTCAAAGCGAGCATTGTGCGTCCTTGTCGCCCGGTTCGGGCCTGCGTCCTCTTCGGCGTGTCGCTATGGTCCAGGAGCAAGCCGCAACGGGGCGGGCTGCGCGCCCGTGAGGGGAGTTCATCGAACATGGCCGACGTCGACGCCGATCTCGATCGAGCCGGATTGACCAACCCGCACGTGCGCGAATTCGTGCGCCAGTGGGCCGCAGTGACTGAGCCCGACCGCATCGAGGTCGTCAGCGCGGCCGACGACGCGCGTCTGGTCGAGGAGTCCCTCGCCGCGGGCGAGGTCCTGCCCGCCGGCACCGGCCGCTACTACGCCCGCAGCCACCCGAAGGACACCGCCCGGTCCGAGGACCGCACCGTCGTCGCGACCAGCGACCCGAACGACGCCGGCGTGTACAACAACTGGCGGCCTTCGGAGGAGATGAAGCCGCTGCTCGAGGAGCGCATGCGCGGCGCATCGCGCGGCAAGACGATGTACGTCGTGCCGTACCTGATGGCACCGCCCGGCTCACCGCTCGAGGCCTACGCCGCGGGCGTCGAACTCACCGATCACCGCACCGTCGTACTGCACATGATCCGCATGGCCCGGGTCGGCGTCGCTTACGTCAACGAGCTGGCCCGTCCCGAGATGTTCGTGCGCGGCGTGCACGTGACCGGCGAACTGGACAGCCTCGGCCAGGGCACCGCGGACGACCAGCGCTGGTTCGTCACGGTCGCCGACGAGCGGTTGATCCTGCACTTCGGCTCGTCCTACGGCGGCAACGCGCTGCTCGGCAAGATCGCGCACGGGTTGCGTCAGGCCGCCTACGACGGCTGGAAGTCCGGTGAATTCCTCGCCGAGCAGTTTATGCTCATCGGGATCACCGACAAGCAGACCGGCCGCAAGTACCACATCTGCGGCGGCTTCCCGAGCGCGTCCGGCAAGACCAACCTGGCGATGATGCTTCCGCCGGACGAGCTCGCCGACCGCTATCACGTCGAGTTCTACGGCGACGACATCGCTTGGCTGCGCGTCGATCCCGAGGACGGCCGCATCTACGCGATCAACCCCGAGAACGGCGTGTTCGGCGTCGCGAAGGACACCAACGAGGTCACCAACCCGACCGCGCTCGGTGCGATCGCCGAGGGCACCGGGACGCTGTTCACCAACGTCGCCTACAACGAGAAGACCGAGGACGTGTGGTGGGAGGGCAAGACGCCCGAACCGCCGGCCGACCTCGACGGCTGGCGCGACTGGACGGGCGAGCTCATCGCCGAGCGCGCGCCGGAGGCCGCGGGCAAGCCGTGGGCACATCCGAACAGCCGCTTCACCACGACGCTCGACAACGTCCCGAACATCGCGCCCGACTACAACGAGTCCAAGGGCGTGCCGATCGACGCGATCATCTTCGGCGGACGCACGCGCGACCGCGAGCCCCTGATCCGCGCGATCGCCGACCTGGCAGAAGGCGTGTACGACGGGCTCACGCTCGGCGCCGAGGCGACCTTCGCCGCGGAAGGCATCGACGGCCAACTGCGCTACGACCCGATGTCAATGCGGCCGTTCATGTCCTATCACGAGGCGGCGTACGCGGCGCACTGGCTCACGATCATCGGCGCCGCGAAGGACAAGCCGATCTTCGCGCACGTCAACTGGTTCGCGATCGACCCGGACGACGGCCACTTCCTCTGGCCCGGGTACCGCGAGAACCTGCGCCCGCTCCTGTGGCTGCTCGGGGTGCATGCCGGCGAGGTCACCGGCGTGGCGACTCCGGTCGGGGTCGTCCCCGCGGAGCAGGAGCTCAACCTCAACGGGTTGTCGCTGCCGGCGCACGACCTGGCCACCCTGTTGAACATCGACGTGCCGCGCTGGCAGCAGGAGATGAGCCTGCGTGCGGAGCACCTCGAGGCCTTCGACGATCTGCCGGAGGAGATCTGGGCGGCGCACCGACGCGTCGCGGCAGCGCTCGAAACCTGACGCATTGCCAACGTGCCTCGACGGCGGGGCACGGTACTCCTGCCCGGCCGCCTTCCCCGGGCGATCCACGGCGCCGCCCGGGACCTTGTCGTGGAACTGGAGCGACGCCGATGAAACGAGTGATCGCGATCGTCACTCGCGCTTGATCACTTCGATCACACCTCGGATCGCGGGGCGCCCGAAGCTGGGTTACGTTGCGGGCCTCCCGACCGAGAGGTGCTTTCGATGCATCGTCGTGCTGTGCTCGTCGTCTCCGCTGCGCTCGTCGCCGCCGTGCTCGTCGATCCGTCCGGCGGCTCCGCCAGTTCGCCGGCCGGCGCGCAGCGCGCAACCGGCCCGGGCCCGATCCGCTTCTCGCACATGGTCGTTGTCGACGAGCAGCGTCCGGGCAACGAGCCCGATGTCAAGGTCAGCCCGCACGGCAAGTACTTCACGAGCATCCCGTTCGGCTTCTCGACGGCCAGCAGTTTCCTGTGGCGCTCCAGCGACCACGGCCGCAGCTATCACCTCACCGCCGGCAACATCGGGACGGGCAAGCCGGACACCTGCGCCGGCGGCGGCGACACCGACCTCTACATCGATCCCGGCAACGCGCTGTACTTCTCCGACCTGCAGGGCCTGACGAACATCTCGAACAGCGTCAGCACCGACGACGGCAAGACCTTCCGCACCACCTGTTCCGGCGCGCCGAACAGTCCCGTCGACCGGATGTGGTTCGCCGCAACGGGCAGTCTGCGCAAGGGGAATCTGCGGCTGTACCAGGACTACGACCAGGTCGGGACGGCCGCCAGCAGTGCCAACCCGGGCGGCAACCAGCTCGTGGAAACGGTGTCGAGCGACGGCACCACTTTCGTCCCGGTGGTCAACGCGAACCCGACCGATCCGCAGTGTGCCGGGACGGCCGTCAACTGCGTGACCGACAACGAAGGCATCTCCGGCAACCAGGTTGTGGACCCCACGACCGGCAACGTGTTCATCGCCCACACGACGACCAACGGCTCCAGCGGTGGGACGGTCGGCGTGCAGGTGTCCGAGGGCCGGATCGCCTTCAACGGCCCGACCGCGACGGGCACCTGGCACGAGAGCCGCAACCTCGACGCTGCCCTGTGCCCGCACACGAACGCGACGTGCGTCGACTCCGCGAAGAACCCCACCGAGATCGCCGGCGAGAACTTCGCCAGCATCGCGCGCGACTCGGCCGGTTACCTCTACGTCACCTTCACCGCCGGTCCGGTGGACCACCGCGCGGGCAGCGCGAACCTCGGCCAGCTGACCAAGGCCGAGCAGATCTACGTGGTGCGCTCGACGAGCCCGGCGACCAACCGCGACCCGTCGGCGGTGCGCTGGACGAAGCCGATGCGCATCACCGGCCCCTCGCGTGGCATCACGGGCGGCACCAACACCTTCCCGTGGATCACCGCCGGATCGCGCGGACGGGTGGCGGTCGCGTGGTACCACACCGGCACGACGGCACAGCACGGCTCGTGCGCGAAGACGCAGCACTGCCCGATTTACGGCGCCTCCCGGCTCACCCATGCGGAATGGAGCGTGCAGGTCGCGCAGACCGTGAACGGCACGAGCCGTGCCCCGTCGTGGCGGCGCGCGAACGTCAGCGAGGGCCCGGTCAAGTACGGCAGCATCTGCACCAACGGCATCGGTTGCGCCACCGGCGGCGACCGCAGCCTCGGTGACTTCCTGCAGGTCACGCAGGACCGACAGGGCGCCATGCTCGTCACCTACGTCGACGACACCAGCGCCAACGTGCAGGCCGGCGAAGCCACCGGGCCCGAGGTGATCAGCCGGCAGATCGGCGGCCCGAGCATGTACGCCGGGCACCGGGTGACGCTCAACGGTGGTCCCGGCCGACCGTTCGGCTCGGCGGGCGACATCAAGGGCGATGCGTTCTACGCGGCGAACGGGACACGCAAATATGCGGGGACCAGCGGCTTCCCCCAGCTCGACCTGCGCAGCGCGTCGATCAGCCAGCCGCGCGGCAAGCCCTACCTGCTCGCCCGGCTGCACGTGACCAACCTGGCCAGCCTGGCGAGCAGCCCCACCCTGGGCGGTGCGGATGCGAGCTGGATGCTGCGGTGGACCCAGGTGCACCGCGGTGTCGCCGGCAACGGCACGATCTACTACGTCGGGCTCGACAACAACGGCGGAACAGCGGCAGCGAAGCCGTCGTTCTTCTTCGGCTCGACGAGTTGCATCCCGGCGAACAACCCGCAGGAACACTGCAAGCTGCTCACCTACCCGCAGAACCGCACCATCACCGGCCGCGTGCTGCACAAGAAGGGCATCATCGAGCTGCGCATCCCCCGCCGGGCCGCGCATCTGCACCGCGGCAGCTTCCTGCGCAGCGTCACCGCCTTCGACGCGACCGCGGCGACGCCGCAGTCGGCGACGACCGTGTTCAACATGATCGATGCGGTGACGCCGTTCGACGTGCGGGTGCAGCGGTGAGCTGATCAGCGCTGCGGCACCGCGTAGGCGACCACGTTGTCGAGGTAGTTGCCGGTGGCCGCATCGAAGGCTCCGCCGCAGGTGATCAACACCAGCCGGGACCGGCCGCCGCGGGCGAAGATGCCGGCGGGCAGGCCGATCCGCTTCGGGTAGCTGCGCACGCCGGTGACCCGGTAGCTGATCCGCCGACGCGGCTCGACGATCACCACGCGCTCGCCCGGCTGCACCTGCGGCAGCACGGCGAGCGCGCCGGTGACGCCGGCGTAGTTGACGTGCCCGGCGATGACGGCCGTCCCCGACCGCTCGCCGGGCACGGCCGAGCCGCGCCACCACCCCACCCGGCGCGGGTCGCGCGGAACCTGCAACTCGCCGGCGACAACGCGGACCTGCCCGACGGGTGCCGCCACACCGTGGACGACCAACCGGGTGCCGCGCGGCACCGCCTCGGCCACTGCGGCACGGGCCGCAGCGGACGCCGGCCGGTGCAGCGCCGGGTTCGCGCCGGCCGGCACCTGCCCGACGTCGACGAGCGGGACGGACGGCGGCGGGGCCGGCCGAGCGCTGCCGCGCAGCGCGACAGCGACGCCGCCGCCGGCGAGCACCGCGCCGAGGCAGACGCACGCGATGCCGACCCGGCGTGCCGGCCCGGTCACCGGCGGCGGACCGCCAGCACCGTCCCGCCGCCGGCGAAGGCGAGACCCGAGGCGAGCAGGGTGACCACCAGCGCCGACGGGTCACCGCCCGCTGCGCCACCGCCGCCGGCCGGCACCGCGATGGGTGCGGCGGAGCTGCGCGGCGCGGGCGGCGGCACGTAGCTGGTCGACCTCGCCGGGACGGGCGCGGGCGGGGTGGCGGGCGAGGCGGACGGCGAAGCGGACGGGCTCGCCGTCCGCGTCGGTGCGGCTGTGGCCGCGGTCGACAGGGCGATGCCGGCGACGGCGAGGCATCCGACGAGCGCGCCGATGATCGTGAAGCGACGGGGCACGAGAACTCCTTCGATGAGGTGGTCGACGCTGCACCACGCCGGTGACCGCGTCACTTGTTCTCATGCGCCGGAGGGCGAAGTTGTTGCACTCGAGGGGTGCGGTCGTGCCGACGCGCGTGGCGCGGGCGGCGGGACGTAGACGGACGAGGCGGAGCTTCGGGCACTCGGGCGCCCGGACGATCGCGTCGGGTGCGGCCTCGACCGGGTCGCGGGCGCCGTCGGTGGCGCGGTGCTCGACGAGGCCGGCGGACGTGTGACGGGCGCGCTCGGGGTCGTGGTGCTGCGCGTGCCCGCCGGTGCCCGGGTCGGCGCGTGGTGGTGCCCGGAGCCGGTCAGCAGCTGCTGGCCGACCGCGAGCGCGGCGACCACCGCGGCCGCCGCCAGCGCCTGCAGGCCGGTGCGCCGCCCGGTACGGGCGCGGCGCTCGGCCAGCCGGCGTAGTTCCGGGCCGTGCAGAGTCGGGTCGGCCTGGTCGGCCCGCGCGGCGAGCATCACCTGCAGCCGCCGCTCGATGTCAGTCATGGTGTTCCTCGCTCACCGGGTCCAGTGCCTGCCGAAGCGTGGCCAGCCCGCGGCTGACGTGCCCGCGCACGGTCGCCGGCCGGCAGGACAGCAGGTCGGCGATCTCGGCGTCGTCGAGACCCTCGTAGAACCGCAGCACGACCGCGGCGCGCTGCTGGCGTGGCAGTCGCTGCACGCGCGTCCACAACTCGGGATCGGGGCCGTCCTCGACGACGTGGACGGCGTCGGCCGCCTCGGCGAGCACCGCGTCCGGCACCGCCCGGATGTGCCGGGTCGCCCAGCGCCGTCGCCAGGACAGGAACTCGTTCGTGACGCAGCGGCGCACGTAGGGCAGCGGTTCGGCAAGGGTCGCCCAGCGCGGGTACAACCGCACGAGCACGTCCTGGACGAGGTCCTCACCCTGCGCCGCCGAGCCGCACAGCAGGGTGGCGACGCGGACCAGCGACCGCCGGTGGTCGCCGACGAAGCGGTCGAAGGACGCCGCGGCGGACTCGCCGTCAGTAGCCACCGCGTCGCGTTTCCCCTCGACGAACAGATTTCTCGCCACGTTTTTACACGCGGCCGACCGGCGCGTTGTTGCACCGCGTCAGGAGCAATTCGTTCGTCGTCGTCGGAGGCTCGTGCCAAGGTCGGGCCATGGCCTCCCGCACCGCGAACTTCTGCATCGACGCCCACGACCCGAGCGCCCAGGTGCGGTGGTGGGCGCAGGTGCTCGACGACTTCGTCCCCGATCCGGACGACGCCGACCTCGACGACCCTGACGAGACGGGGTTGATCGGGCCGGCCGGGCGGTCGCTGCTGTTCCTGCGCGTCCCTGAGCCGAAGGCGGTCAAGAACCGCATGCACCTGTGCCTGCGTCCGGTCGACCGCTCCCGGGACGAGGAGGTCGAGCGCATCCTCGGCCTCGGCGCCTCACTCGTGAGCGATCTGCGTGACGGCGGCCGCGGCTGGGCAGTGCTCGCCGACCCCGAAGGCAACGAGTTCTGCGTGCTGACCACCCCGGCCGACCAGGCAGGCGTGGCGCGGGCCGTCCCGCTAGCGTGAGTGCCGTGCAGCCGGCCCGGTTCCTCTACGTCCCCTATCGGATCGCCCGGCTGCCGCTGGCCGTGGTCGACCGGCGGGTCGCGCGCCATCTCGGTGCCGACTCACCGGTCCGCATGCTCAGTCTCACCGGCCTCGTCCTGGTCGATCGTGCCGCCGCGGCGCTGTTCGACGAGAGCCCGTTGCCGCACGACTGACCGTTGCGCGATCACCACCTTTTCTTGATCAACAGTTTCCTGGCTAAACATTTCCCTTCCTCGTCCGATTCTTTCTTCCGAGGACGCCCCGACCCGGGGCGGTAAGGGAGGCAGTAATGACTGGACGTGTTCTCGAGCAGGCGCCGTCGAGGCGGTTCGCGTTCGTCGCGACCGTCGCAACTGCGGTCGCCGGCCTGGTGGCTTCGGGTGTGCTGGTCTGGCACGCCTCGTACTCGGCCTTCTCGGCGACAACCACCAACCCCACCGACAACTGGGCAGCCGGGTCGGTCGCCCTGACCGACGACGACAGCGGGTCGGCGCTGTTCACGGTCGCCAACATGAAACCGGGCGCGACCGGCACGAAATGCATCGTGGTCACCTCGAACGCCAGCCTGGCGTCGACGGTGAAGCTCTACGCCACAGCCGGCTCCTTCGCCCAGACCAAGACGCTGGCCGACAACATCAGCCTGACCGTCACGCAGGGCGCCAGCACCGGCGCGAACTGCGCAGGCTTCGCCGCTGACACCGGCGCGACCAACACGACCACCGGCTCGCTGACGGCCTTCTCGACATCGTTCACCGCGTTCTCGAGCGGGTTCGGGACGTGGGCGCCCGCAGCTGGCAACGGCGTGCAGAAGACCTACCAGATCACCTACACGCTCAACAACGCCGGCACCCAGGCCGCGACGGACGCGATGCAGGGCGGCACCGCCCAGATCGGGTTCACCTGGGAGGAGCAGACCAGCTGACGACGGCCCGAGGGGCCGGAGCGACGCTCCGGCCCCCCGGGGTCTGCGACACAGCTCCTGGGAGGGGGTGGGACGCGATGGCCGGCACGCGCACGCCGCACCTGCCGCCCCGGTCCGGCTGGACGGCGCTAACCCTCACGGTCGCCGCCCGTTCCGTACTCGCCGTCCTGATCAGCCTGCTCGGCTGGTCGCTCGCCCCCGCCCTGTTCGGATGGCACCCGACGGTCGTGATGACCGGATCCATGCAACCGAGACTGGTGCCGGGCGACATCGTGATCGCACGCCCGATCGCGGCGGCGCAACTCGCCCTCGGCCAGGTACTTCTCGTGGACAGCCCGGACCAGCCGGGCGAGCTGCGACTGCATCGCCTCGTTCGCTTCGGCACCGACGGCACGCTGATCCTGCGCGGCGACGCCAACCGCAGCGCCGACTCGTCCCCCGTGGCCGGCTCCGCGGTGCGAGGGGTCGGCGTCTTGCACATCCCCTACCTCGGCCGTCCGTACCTGTGGCTGGCGATGCGCGCGACCGCCCCGCTGGCGCTGACCGCGCTCGGGCTGACCGCCGTGCTGGTCTTGGCCTTCTGGTGGCGCCCCGCACCCGCCGGCGACGGGCACGACGACGTGACGCCGCCCGGGGCACGCGCCGAAGAGTCCCCTGCTCCGGACGGGAGCGCCGCGTCGGTCGGCCGCGGGCTGGTCGACCGGGCGCTGCTCGTCGGCCTCGCCGCGGCGCTGCTCATCGCGGTGGGCGCCGGCGGCGCGGACGCGACGACGGCCTACACCGGCACGACCGCCACACCGAGTTCCTCGTGGGCCGCCGGCACCTGGTTCTCCTGCGCGAACGCGATGAAGGGCGACGGCGCGGCGTCGGCGCTGCCGCTGTCGGAAAGTACCGGCACCACCGCGGTCGACATCTCCGGCAACGGCGCCAACGGCACCTACTCGGCCGGCGGCGTCACCTACGGTGTCACCGGGCCGTGCACGCACGACAACCGCAAGGCGGTGACCCTCGACGGCACCGCCGGAAAGATCCTCGGCGGCGGCTCGCCCGGCAACACGGCGATGACGTTCGAGATCTGGTTCAAGACCTCCAGCAGCCACGGCGGCGTGCTCATGTCGCTGCTCAACAACGGCGGCCAGGCGAAGGTCGCACTCGCGATGACATCATCAGGAACCCTGACCTTCGCCAACGGGTCCGCCTCGGCGGCCGTGACCACCACCGCCGGCTACAACGACGGCGCGTGGCACCTCGCGGTCGCCACCGTCGGCACGGCCGGCATGGCGCTCTACGTGGACACGCAGGCCGCCGTCACCTCGAACGCGTCCACGGGCGTCGCCGGGAACAACGCGACGGTGCACATCGGCTACGGCAAGGCGAGCACGTTGAGCACCGGCAGCAACGACTACTTCCAGGGCAGCATCGCTTTCGCATCGTGGTATGCGAAGGCGCTGACGAGCGCGCAGGTCGCCGCGCACTACGCGGCCGCCGGCTAGTTGTCGGGGTCCTCGGGTGACTAGAAGTTCCCGCGCAGTTCCTGCTCGCGCTCGATCGCCTCGAACAGCGCCTGGAAGTTGCCCTTGCCGAAGCCGAGCGAGCCGTGCCGCTCGATGAGCTCGAAGAACACCGTGGGGCGATCGCCGATCGGCTTGGTGAAGATCTGCAGCAGGTAGCCGTCCTCGTCGCGGTCGACGAGGATATCGCGCTGCTGCAGCTGCTCGATCGGCACGCGCACCTCACCGATACGCGCCCGCAGCTCGGGGTCCTCGTAGTAGGTCGCGGGCGTGGCCAGGAACTCCACGCCGCGTGCGCGCAACACGTCGACGGCGTCGAGGATGTCCTCGACGGCCAGCGCGACGTGCTGGGCGCCCGCCCCGCGGTAGTACTCGAGGTACTCGTCGATCTGGCTGCGCTTCTTGCCGACGGCCGGTTCGTTGAGCGGGAACTTGACCCGGTGGTTGCCGCTGGCGACGACCTTGCTCATCAGCGCGGAGTACTCGGTGGCGATGTCGTCGCCGACGAACTCGGCCATGTTGGTGAAGCCCATGACCCGGTTGTAGAACTGCACCCACTCGTCCATATGACCGAGCTCGACATTGCCGACGACGTGGTCGACGGCCTGGAACACCCGGCGCTCAGGCGTCGCGATGGTCGAGCGGCGCTCGACGTAACCGGGCAGGTACGGACCGCGGTAGCCCGAGCGGTCGACCAGGGTGTGCCGGGTGTCGCCGTAGGCCGCGATGGCGGCGAGGCGGACCGTCCCGTGCTCGTCGGTGCGCTCGTGCGGCTCGGTGAGGATCGTCGCGCCGACCGAGCGGGAGTGGGCGACGCACCGGTCGACGTCGGGGACCTCCAGCGCGATGTCGCTGATGCCGTCACCGTGTCGGGCCAGCCGGTGCACCAGCTCGCTGTCCGGCTCGACCGGGCCGTTGAGCACGAACCGCGAGGCACCGCTCTCGAGCACGAACGAGTGGTGGTCGCGCAGCCCGGTCGCGGGCCCGGCATAGGCGACCAGCTCCATGCCGTAGACGAGCTGGTAGTAAGCCGCGGCCTGGGTGGCGTTGCCGACCGTCCACACCAGCGCGTCCCAGCCGGTGATCGGGAACGGGTCCTGGCTGGCGTCGTAGTCGACCAGCCCGACGAGTTCGCGCAGCTGGTCCAGGCTCAGATTGGCCAGCCGCTCCTGGTCGGTGAGGGTCTGCTCGAGGGTCATGACTGCATCGAAACGCCGACCGGTTCACCTGGCAAACGGTGCACAAGTCGGTGCACAATCTGCTCAATCGGTAGACCAGGATCCCGGATCGGATGTGCAGATTGACTACTCAGACGCCGCTGGACGAGCTCGACGTGCGGCTGCTGCGATTGCTGGATGAGAATCCTCGGGTCGGCGTGCTGGAACTGTCCCGGCTCGCCGGGGTGGCCCGGGCGACGGTGACTTCACGGATGCAGCGATGGGAGCAGGCCGGGATCGTGCGCGGTTACGGCCCGCACCTCGATCTGTCCGCCGCCGGCTTCCCGGTGCAGGCGCTGGCGACCCTGGAGATCGCACAGGGCCGGCTGGCCGAGATCACCGAGTTCCTCGCCGCCCTTCCCGGCGTCATCGAGGCCTATGCGACCACCGGCACCGGCGACGTGGTCTGCCGGTTGGCGGCGGCCTCCAACGCGCACCTGCAGCAGTTGCTGGTCGAGCTCAACGAGTCCGAGGCGATCCGGCGCTCGACCAGCGTCGTGATCTTGTCGACCCTGGTCGCGTCGCGCGCGATCCCGCTGCTCGCGGCAGGCCGCTGAGTCAGCCCTGCGGCGGCGTGCTGTCGATCGGGAACAGCATGAACGCCATCCGGACCCGACGCGCGCCAGGCGGCGGGTTGTCGCGCGGGGCGCCCCCCTGATCGGCGAGGGTGTCGGCGATCCGGCGCACCTCGAGGACCTGCTCCTCGGTGAGCCAGGTCTCCCGGTAGCTCAGGACCGAATTCTCGCGCCAGAACTCCGGCTCGCCGGCCTGCTGGTCGAGCCACCGCGCGAGTTGGACGCGCGTCTGGTCGAAGTAATGGGTGGCGATGAACGCCAGGGCGGCGTCCGCGCCGTGTGCGGGCGGATCGACGTTGAGTCCGGCACCGGCGCGTTCCCACCGGCGCTCGCGCCCGTCGGCGGCTGCGTCGGCTTCGCGCACGATCCCCCACTTGGCGAGCGCACGCAGGTGGTAGCTCATCGCGGACGGACTGAGCCCGGCAACCTCAGCGGCCTCGGTGGCGGTGATCGTCTTGCGGCCGGTCAGAGCGTCCAGGACGGCCAGCCGTGCGGGGTGTGCGAGGGCCCGGATCGCGCGGGCGTCACGCAACTGCACCGGCTCGTCGGGCGTCGAGCGTTCATCGCTGGCCACCGTCAGAGCGTAGTGCTGCGACCGGCTGCTCCGTGGCGCAACGACCCCCGGATAAGACAAGGCACCGCTGGCGGCGGGGGTGTGCCAGCGGCGCCTTGCCACGGGTCGACTCGCCCGCGAGCGGGAGGGAGGGTGCGGGCGGTGCGACTCATCGACAGTAGGCAGCCACTTTCTTGATTGTCAAGTAATTCGAAAGTTCGAGCAGTCCTGTTTAGGAAGAGGTTGTCTGTGAAATAACGCGAAGATCCACAAGTCGACGCGCGGGAGGGCGGATCGGCGTGTTGCCATCGACAAATGGCCGGAAGCCGGCCGAAACCGGCGCCGAAGTCGCGGCGATCCACGACCTCGCCGCAGCCGTGCACCGCTGGCGCGTCGGGTTTGCCGCCCGGCACGGGCTGACGCTAACCGACACCGTCGTGCTGACCACCGTGATCGGCGGCGTCGACGCAGCGGCAGATCCGGCTGCATCGAGCGACCCCGCCGTGACCGCGGCAGCGCTGGCGCACGCGGTCGGCATCGCCTCCGGCCGTCTCACCGGCGCCCTGGACCGGCTCGAGGCCGCGGGACTCGCGCGCCGGGTGCCCAACCCGGCGGACCGGCGCAGCGTGCTCGTCGCGCCCACCGAGGCCGGGCGGGAGGCGATCGAGGCGCTCGACGGCGCCCTTCGCGCCGTCCTGGCCGACGCGCAGGACCCGGCCTTTCGCGAGCAGTTCACCACTCGCCTGATCCGGTTGTCCGGCGCCGCCGACCGGGCCCGCGCCGAACTCGGCGGCGGGAGCTGACGCAGCCCGCCGCCGAGTCGTGCAGGTGGTCAGCCCTGGTCGCCGCCCTGGTCGCCGCCGCCGCCCTGGTCGCCGCCGCCGCCCTGGTCGCCCTGGCACTCGTCGGCGGTCGGGTCGGCGGTGCAGTCGGTGACGGTGTCGCCCGGGTCGTCCTCGTTGCCCTGGACGTTGTCCGTGCCGTCGTCGCCGACGGTGTCCGAGCCGCTGCCACCGTTCTCGTTGTCGGAGCCGGCGCCGCCGTCGAGAACGTCGCTGCCGTTGCCGCCCTGCAGGACGTCGTTGCCGTCGCCGCCCTGCAGATTGTCGTTCCCGGCTCCGCCGTTCAGGTTGTCGGCGCCGGCGCCGCCGACGAGGGTGTCGTCACCCGCGCCGCCGTTGTCGGTGTCGTTGCCGCCGTTGGAGAACACGATGTCATTGCCGTCCCCGCCGTTGATCACGTCGTGACCGCCGGAACCGCAGACCAGGTCGTTGCCGCCGCGCGCGTTCACGACGTGGCCGGCGGCAAGGATCTTGATGACGTCGCGGTGCGCGGTGCCGTTCACGACGTGTGGCGACGCAGCGGTGACGACGATGGTGGCGGCGTGCCCGGCGCAGGTAGGCGGCGTGGCGGGCGTCGCCGCCATGGCGTGGAGCGGGTTGTAGGCGAACAGGCCGAACGGCACGGCGAGTGCGATCGCCAATGATTTGGAGCGGACGGACATGACAGCCTCCTGGGCTGGTGCGGGGGTAGCCGCCGTAGCGAGCGGCGGCTTGCGGGGGTTGGCGGTGCATACCTGTATTGCCGACGGAGCGTCTTGCGTTACGCCGATCCGTGCCGTTTTGCTCAACATCGGCCGTCGAGCGCCGATCGCTTGATTGACCGGCCGAATCTCGGCCGGCCATCGCTTCGCCGGTAACGCTTCGCGAGGGAACGGCCATGACCATTGCCGACGTATGCGGCGAGCTCGGCGAGCTCGTCTCGTCGGCACAGGCCGGCGACCGGTCCGCACTGGAGCAACTGCTCGCCCGCACCCGGCCACAGATCCATCGGTATGTGCTGTCCCGTCTCGTCGACCGGGCATCCGCCGAGGACGTGACTCAGGAGGTGGCGATGGCAGTGGTGTCGGGGTTGCACCGCTACGTCGACACCGGGCGGTCGCCCCTCGCGTGGATGTTCGGTATCGCCGCCAACAAGGTCAACGAGGCGCACCGGTCCGGCGGTCGCCGCCGCGAGTCGCTCGTGGACGTTCCGCCGGATCGATACGACGACGAGCACCGTCCCGATCTCATCGCGTGCGGGCTCGAGACGACGCGCGAGCTCGCCGTCCTGCTGCAGGAACTGCCGCCGCCGCAGGGCGAGATCCTGCGGCTGCGGATCGCGGCCGGCCTGTCCGCCGAGGAAACCGCCGAGGTGCTGGGCATGACCGCAGGCGCCGTGCGGGTGGCGCAGCACCGCGCCCTGTGCAGACTGCGCGCACGCCACCAGGACGGAGGCCGCAATGACCTCGCCTGAGCTGACAGCCGTCCACGAGGACGACCAACTGCTTGACGCTCTCGGTGCCGGGCTGGACGGTCACGACGACCCGGCCGCCGTCGCCCTGGCTCGTTGGCGCGACGAACTGTTCATGGCGAGTCCCCCTGCTGCCACCATCGCGCCGCCCACGCCCGTCGCTGCGTCGGCTGACGTGGCCGAACTCGCGCCGCGCCGGGTGCGCCGCGTGCGCGGCGCCCGTCGCGGACTCGCCGCCGCTGCCGCGACCGCCGCGGTCCTGGCCGGCGGCGGCGTCGCCGCCGCCGCGGTGAGCGGCCCGCACGGACCGCTGGGCGGGCTGCACCGGCTGATCTTCGGCAGCGCCGACCGGTCCGGTGTCGACGGCGAGCAGGTCGATGCCCTGGCGAACCGGGCTGCCGGGCTGCTCGATCGCGCGGCCCGGCTGCTCCACGCGGCGCCGCGACCGATCCGCGCCGCCGACCACGATGTGATCGCCGATGTGCTGGATCGCGCCGGAGCGCTGATCATCTCCGACACCCACCTCGACGCCACGCGAGCTGCGCGGCTGGATGCGCGCCTGAACCGGCTGCGCACCCTGCTCGCCTCCGCCTCGGCGTCGACCCCCGGCGCCGCGTCCTCGCCGTCCGCGGCGCCCGGGCCCGGCCCGGGTGCTGCCGGTGCACGGCACGCACCTGGCGCCGGGCGGTCGGACGGGCCCGGTCCGGGCCCGTCCGCCGGGGCGCGCAGCACCGGTCCGGCCGCCGGCTCGCCCGGCGGCGGGTCGGCGCACTCCCCCGGCCGGGGTCGATCCGCACCGCCCTCGCACGCTGCGCCCGCACCACCGACCGCCTCCGCCACGCCCGACCGGCCGGGCGGCGTCGGTTCGGGCGGTTCCGGCGGTGGCAACGGTTCCGGCGGCGACACGCAGAACGGCAACTCCGACGGCACCCCCAGCGGTGCACCGAGCGGATCTCCGAGCGGATCTCCGGGCCGCGGGTCCGGCAGCGGCTCCGGCAACAGCGGCGGCTCCGGCAACAGCGGCGGCTCCGGCAACGGCGGCGGCTCCGGCAACGGCGGCGACGGCAACCCTGGCAGCCCCGGTCACGGCGCCAAGAGCGGCGGCAACGGCGGCGGCAACGGCGGCGGCAACGGCGGCGGCAACGGCGGCGGCAACGGTGACGCGGGCGCCGGGAACCAGTGAGTCCCGACCACTCGTGCGAGTGGACGAGGCGTGCGCCCGCGGGCGAGCGCGGCGCGCGCACCGGTGAGCTTCCGGGGAAGTAGCTGCGGCGACAGTACGATCTCGATCAGGTCGGGACCCGGTCCCGCCAACGCGTCGAGGGAGCCGCCCGTGCCGGAGCCTGCCCAGCTGCGAGAGCTGACTCGGGCCGTGCGAGGCCTCAGCGCGGGGGCCGATCGCTACGGCCGGGCTGTGGCGCACCTGCTCGGGCTGAGCAGCAGTGCGGTGCTGGCGATGGGCCACCTGCACGTCAAGGGTCCGCTGACGCCACGCGCGCTGGCCGCCGACCTGGCACTGACGACCGGCAGCATCACCGCGTTGGTCGATCGGCTGTGCGCGGTCGGCTACGCCGCGCGCAACGCGCACCCGAACGACCGGCGCAGCCTGCTCGTCGAGCTGACCGCGAAAGGGCACCGCGCGATCGGCGAGGGCTACGAGGCGGCCGATGCCATGCTCGAGCGCGCGCTGCGCTCACTGGCCGAGCGCGGACTGCTCGACGGCCTCGACGTGTCGCGCGTCGCGCTGTTGATGGCCGAGCTCGGGGTGGTGCTGGGCGCGGCGCGGATCGATCCGTCGAGCTGACCGACCCACGCCACGCGCACCGACGGCCCTGTCAGGCGCCGCGTACCGCCGCTTCGACGCGATCGCCGAGGTCCTTGTCGACGTTGCGCCAGTACTCGAACGCGCGCGCCAGCACCGCCTCGCTCACCCCGTCGGACAGGTGCCCCGCGATGTTGTCGACCAGCCGGTCGCGGGCGGCGTCGTCGAGCACCTCGCGCACGAGCGTCCCCGCCTGGCTCCAGTCGTCGTCGTCCGGCCGTTGGGTGTAGGCGGTCCGGACCATCTCACCGTCGGAGTACCACGTGCCACCGTCGTCGGTGAGCGACGGATCGGCCTGCGGGCCGCCGTAGGAGTTAGGCGCGTACACCGGGTCGGACACGTTGGTCACCCGCATCGCGCCGTCCTTGGAGTAGCTGGCCGTCTCGACTCGCGGGGTGTTCACCGGGATCTGCTTGTAGTTGACCCCGAGGCGATGGCGGTGCGCGTCGGAATAGCTGAACCCTCGCGCGAGCAGCATCTTGTCCGGCGACAGACCCGTGCCGGCCACGATGTTGTTCGGCTCGAACGCCGCCTGCTCCATCTCGGTGTGGTAGTCGGCGACGTTGCGGTTCAACGTCATCGTGCCGACCTCGTGCAGCGGGTAGTCCTCGTGCGGCCACACCTTGGTCAGGTCGAAGGGGTTGATGCGATAGGTCTTCGCGTCCTCGAAGGGCATGATCTGCATCCTCAGCGTCCAGCTCGGGAACGCACCGTTCTCGATGCTGTCGAAGAGGTCGCGCTGGTGGTAGTCGGCGTCCTCGCCGGCGAGCCGATCGGCGTCGTCCTGCGTCAGGTACTCGATGCCCTGGTCGGTCTTGAAGTGGTACTTCACCCAGAACTTCTCGCCCTGCGCGTTGATCCACATGTAGGTGTGACTGGAGTAGCCGTTCATGTGCCGCCAGGACTTCGGGATCCCGCGGTCGCCCATCAGCCAGGTGACCTGGTGCGCCGACTCCGGCGAGAGCGTCCAGAAGTCCCACTGCATGTCATGGTCGCGCAGGTTGTTCGCGGCACGCCGCTTCTGCGAGCGGATGAAGTGCTGGAACTTCATCGGGTCCCTGATGAAGAAGACCGGGGTGTTGTTGCCGACGAGGTCGAAGTTGCCCTCGGACGTGTAGAACTTCACCGCGAACCCGCGCGGGTCACGCCAGGTGTCGGGGCTGCCCCGCTCGCCGGCGACCGTGCTGAACCGGATCAGCACATCGGTCTTCGCGCCGGGCTGGAACACCGCGGCGCGGGTGTAGGCACTGACGTCCTGGGTCACCTCGAACGTGCCGAACGCGCCGCCGCCCTTCGCGTGCGGCTGGCGCTCCGGAATGCGCTCGCGGTTGAACGTGGCCATCTGCTCGATGAGGTAGTGGTCGTTGAGCAGGATCGGGCCGTTGGGTCCGACGGTGAGGGAGTGCTCGTCACTGGCGATCGGAGCGCCACCGTCGTTGGTGGTGGGACGGGGCTTGTGCGTGGTAATCGCAGGACTCCAGACGTTGTCGCTGCGGCCGTCGGTTTCGACCGTGGGTCACGTCCCACGCTAGACCCGGCCCCGGCTCAGTCAAGGAGCCGTTCGCACCAGCTCCGCGAAGCGGTCGGCGGCGACGTTGCCGCCCGAGAGCACAACGCCGACGCGGCGCCCGGCGAAGCGTTCCGGCTCGCTCAGCAGCGCGGCGAACGCGGTCGCCCCGGACGGCTCGACGACGGTCTTGGCCCGCTCGAACAGCAGCCGCATCGCAGCGACGATCTGGTCGTCGCCGACCAGGCACACGCCGTCGACGTGGCGCCGGTTGATCTCGAAGGTCAGTTCACCGGGGACGTCGACCTGCAGGCCGTCGGCGATCGTGTGCGGCACCGGGATGCGGATCCGCTCACCGGCCGCGAGTGACTGTTTGGTGTCGTCGCCGGCAGCAGGTTCGACGCCGATCAACTCGATCTTCGGCGACAACGCGCGCGCTGCGACGGCACAGCCCGCCATCAATCCCCCGCCGCTCATCGGCACGAGTAAGGCATCGAGATCCGGCACGTCCTGCAGCAGCTCGAGTGCGGCGGTGCCCTGGCCGGCCATGATGCGGTGGTCGTCGTAGGGGGGCACCGGCACCCGACCGGTCTCTTGCGCGATGGCCGCGGCGAGCTCTTCGCGGCTCTCGCTGTAACGGTCGTAGGTTCGCACGCTAGCGCCGTAGCCCTCGGTCGCGGCCCGCTTGTTCGCCGGTGCGTCCTTCGGCATCAGGATGACCGCGGTGGTGCCGACGACGCGCGCGGCGAGTGCGACCGCCTGCGCGTGGTTGCCCGACGACCAGGCGCACACGCCGCGCTCGCGCTCGTCCGCGGTGAGCTGCGCGATGCGGTTGTAGGCGCCGCGGAACTTGAACGCGCCCGCCCTTTGCAGGTTCTCGGCCTTGCCGAACACCTGCGCGCCGATCATCGCGTCGATGGTGTGCGAGGTGATGACGGGCGTGCGATGCGCTACCCCGTCCAGGCGGTCGGCGGCGGCCTTGATGTCGTCGAAGTCGAGCCCGTCGGTCATGGTCGAGAACCTACGCTGCCGTCCTTCGCGAGCACCGGGACGTCGACGTCGATCGTGTCCGGGTAGAGCAGTCCGCTGCCGGTGTTCAGCACGACCACCTCGTCGGTCGGGGCGAGCCAGCCCGACTCGCGCAACCTGCGCACCGCGGCGAAGCACGCCGCACCCTCCGGACAGATCCAACTCCCCTCGTCCGCGGCCAGAGAACGCTGCGCGGCGAGCAACTCCGGGTCGCTGACGGCGACGGCGGTGCCACTGGTCGCGCGCACCGCGTCCAGCACGAGGAAGTCGCCGAGCGCCTTCGGGACGGTGATCCCGAACGCGACGGTGTGCGGGTCGTCCGGCGCGGTGCTCTCGGACAGCCCGGCGTCGAACGCGTCGACGATCGGCGCGCACCCCTCGGCCTGCACCGCGACCAGTCGCGGCAACTCGCCGCACAGCCAGCCCAGCTCGCGAAGCTCCCGCAACGCCTTGTAGATCGCGATGATCCCGACCCCGCCGCCGGTCGGGTAGAGCAGGACGTCCGGACAGCGCCAGCCGAGCTGTTCGGCGATCTCGAACCCCATCGTCTTCTTGCCCTCGATGCGGTACGGCTCGCGCAGCGTCGCGGTGTCCTGGTAGCCGCGGTAGTCGTCGCGCTCGGCGAGCATCGCGGTGACGATGCGCCCGGCATCGCCGATCAACCCGTCGACGAGATACAGCTCGGCGCCGGCGGCGACACACTCACGACGGGTGATCTCGGGCGCGTCGACGGGCATCGCGATCAGCGCGCCGATGCCGGCTCGCGCCGCATAGGCCGCCCAGGCCGCACCGGCGTTTCCGTTGGTAGGCATGGCGATTCCGCGGACTCCGAGCTCGGCGGCGCGCGAGACTCCGACCGCCGCACCGCGCGCCTTGAACGCCCCGGTGGGTAACAAGCCCTCGTCCTTCATCAGCAGCGTGTCGACGCCGAGCCGCCGCGCGTGCCGGGGCAACTCGAGCAGCGGGGTCATGCCTTCGCCGAGGGTCACCACGTGCGTGCGATCGCGCACGGGAAGCAGCTCGTGGTAGCGCCACAGGTCCGGCGCGCGACTCGCGAGGTCGGACCGGAAGTCCGGAACGGCATCGAGGTCGTAGCGGGCGAGTAGCGGTGCACCGACGTCGGACGTGCCCTGCGCGACGTCGGCGTCGTAGCGGGTGCCGGTGCGCGAGCACTCGAGGTGGCTGAGCGCGGAGAACGTGGCAGAGACCGGGGACATGGCCCCGACAGTGCCACCCCGCCCCGCGTGGCAAGCTCGCAGCATGCAGATCGCGAATTCGGTAGCACTGGTCACCGGCGGAGCATCCGGCCTCGGGCTGGCGACGGCCCGGCGGATCGTCGCCGCCGGCGGCAAGGTGGTGCTGCTGGACCTGCCGTCCTCTGCCGGTGCCGACGCGGCCGCCGAACTGGGCGAAGCCGCGCGGTTCAGCCCCGGCGACGTCACCTCGGCCGACAACGTCACCGCCGCGCTCGATCTGGCGGGCGACCTCGGGACGGTCCGCATCGCGGTCAACTGCGCCGGCATCGGTCCGGCGGCGCGGACCGTCGGCAAGAACGGGCCGTTCCCGCTGGACCTGTTCAGCAAGGTCGTCACGGTGAACCTGATCGGCACCTTCAACGTGATCCGCCTCGCCGCCGAGCGCATTGCGACCGCCGACGCGGTCGACGGCGAACGCGGCGTCATCGTCAACACCGCCTCGGTGGCCGCGTTCGACGGCCAGATCGGGCAGGCCGCCTACTCGGCGTCGAAAGGCGGCATCGTCGGGATGACGCTGCCGATCGCGCGCGACCTCGCCGCGCTGAAGATCCGTGTCGTCACCATCGCGCCCGGGCTGTTCGACACCCCGCTGCTCGCCGGGTTGCCGGAGGACGCGAAGCAGTCGCTCGGCCAGCAGGTGCCGCACCCGGCGCGGCTCGGCGATCCGTCCGAGTACGGCCTGATGGCGGTGCAGATCCTCGAGAACCCGATGCTGAACGGCGAGACGATCCGCCTCGACGGCGCGATCCGGATGGCCCCGCGCTGACCACTGTGCGTCAGTGCGACTCGCGGCTGACCTCGCTGCCGCTCGCGCCGACGAGGAAGTCCAGGTCGGCACCGGTATCGGCCTGCTGCACGGTGCGGACGTAGAGCTGCTCCCAGCCACGGGTCGGACCGGCGTACGCCGCACCGGCCGCCTGGTCGGGTTCGCGCGCGGCCAGTTCCCCGTCGTCCACCTCGACGTCCAGGCGGCGGTTGGGGACGTCCAGCACGACGATGTCGCCGGTACGGATGCGCGCGAGCGGTCCGCCTGCCGCAGCTTCCGGGCTGACGTGCAGCACGACCGTCCCGTAGGCCGTGCCGCTCATCCGCCCGTCGCAGATGCGCACCATGTCGCGCACCCCCGCCCGCAGCAGCTTCGCCGGCAGTGGCAGGTTCGCGACCTCTGGCATGCCCGGGTAGCCCTTCGGCCCGCAGCCACGCAGCACCAGCACCGAGTCGGCATCGACGTCGAGGTCCGGGTCGTCGATGCGTGCGCGCAGGTCCTCGACCGAATCGAAGACGAGGGCGCGGCCGCGGTGCGTGAGCAGTTGCGGCGACGCGGCCGCCGGCTTGATCACCGCGCCGTCGGGAGCGAGATTGCCGCGCAACACGGCGATTCCGGCATCGGGCTGCAGCGGATCCGCCCGGGTACGGATCACCTCGCCGTCCCAGATCTCGGTCTCGCCGAGCTCGTCGACGAGCGACCGCCCGGTGACGGTGAGCGCCGTGGGGTCGAGCAGGTCGCGCACCTGCCCGAGCACGGCGTGCAGCCCGCCCGCGCGGAAGAAGTCCTCCATCAGGTGCCGTCCGGCCGGTTGCAGATCGACGAGCAGCGGCACGTTGGCGCCGATGCGGTCGATGTCGTCGAGCGCGAAATCGATGCCGAGCCGGCCGGCGATCGCGAGCAGGTGGACGACCGCGTTGGTCGACCCGCCGATCGCGGCGAGCGTGACGACCGCGTTGTGGAACGAGGCGCGGCTGAGCAGTCGCGACGGCGTGCGCCGTTCGGCGACCAGCTCGACCGCGAGCCGACCGGTCGCGTGCGCGCCCTCGAGCAGGCGGCTGTCCGGCGCCGGCGTTCCGGCCAGACCCGGCAGCACGGTGCCGAGTGCCTCGGCGAGCAGCCCCATCGTGGACGCCGTCCCCATCGTGTTGCAGTGCCCGCGACTGCGGATCATCGACGACTCGGACCGGATGAACTGCTCGGGCGACAGGGTGCCCGCGCGCGTCTCTTCCGACAGCCGCCAGACATCCGTGCCGCAGCCGAGCGGCTGACCACGGAACGTCCCGGTCAGCATCGGCCCGCCGGGCACCACGACAGCGGGCAGGTCCACCGACGCCGCACCCATCAGCAGTGCCGGGATCGTCTTGTCGCACCCGCCGAGCAGCACGACCGCGTCGATCGGGTTGGCGCGCAGCATCTCCTCGATCGCCATCGCGGCGAGGTTGCGCCACAGCATCGCGGTCGGCCGCACCAGCGTCTCGCCGATCGACACGACCGGCAGGTTCAACGGGACACCACCCGCCTCGTACACCCCTTGCTCGACACTTCGCGCCACTTCGTTCAGATGGGCGTTGCAGGGCGTGAGGTCCGAGGCGGTGTTCGCTATCGCGATGTGCGGACGCCCGTCGAACGCGTGCGGAGGCAGCCCCCGTCGCATCCACGCGCGATGGATGTAGGCGTTGCGGTCGTCGCCGCCGTACCACTGGGAGCTGCGTTGTGCGGGCATGGGTTCATCCTGCCCGCCCGGCTGCGGTAGACAGATCACCATGCGCGCGTGGGTGCTCACCGGACCGTGTGAGGGATCGGTGCAGGATGTCGCGCCGCCCGTCGCCGCAGCCGGCGAGGTGGTCGTGGACGTCGAGCGGGTCGGCGTCTGCGGCACGGACGTGGAGTTCTTCACCGGCGAGATGGCGTACCTGCATCAGGGTCACGCGAGCTATCCGATGCGCCTGGGTCACGAGTGGGCCGGCCGGGTGTCCGCGGTCGGCCCGGGCGTGGCCGAGGCGTGGCTGGACCGGCGGGTCATGGGCGACACCATGCTCGGTGACGGTTCGTGCCGTCGGTGCCGGCGCGGCAACCAGCATGTGTGCGCCGACCGGCAGGAGGTCGGTATCCGCGGCGGACGCGACGGTGCCCTCGCCGAGCAATTGGCCGTCCCGGCGCGGTCGCTGCACCCGCTGCCCAACAGCGTCGACGCGACGCTCGGCGCGCTCGTCGAGCCGGGCGGCAATGCATGGCGGGCCGCCGACGCGACTCGCGCACAGCCCGGTGATCGGGTGCTGGTGCTCGGCCCGGGCACGATCGGCCTGCTCACCGCCCTGTTCCTGCGCGCTGCGGGGGTCGAGGTGCACCTGCTCGGAGCCACCGACCCATCGCTCGGCTTCGCACGCGCGCTCGGTTTCCCGCATGCCTGGCGCGAGGGCGAGCTGCCCGACCTCGCGTTCGACGCGGTCGTCGACGCCGCGAACGACCCCGCATTGCCCGCGCGGGCGCTGGAGTTGGTGGAACCGTCCGGGCGGCTGGTCTACATCGGCCTGGCCGGACGGCCGAGCCTGATCGACACCCGCCTGCTGGCCTTGAACGACGTCACCGCCGTCGGCATCCTGTCCGCCTCGCCCGGCCTGCCCGCAACGGTCGCTGCCTACGCGGCCGGGACGGTTGAACCACGAGCGCTCGTCGGCGCCGTCGTCGGGCTCGGCGCGGTGGGCGACGTGCTCGCCGGCAAGAGACCGGCCGGCGCCGGACCCGGACCGAAGGTCCACATCGATCCGCGGCAACGCTGAGGAGGACTACATGAGCACGGTGATCATGCACGCCGTGGTGTCCGTCGACGGCTTCATCGCCGACCGCGACGACGAGGTCGGCCCACTGTTCGACTGGTACTTCAACGGCACCGAGGAGATCGTGGACGGTGGCCCGTTCAAGGTGTCACGCGTCTCGCTCACCTACGTGCGCCCGATGTGGGAACGCATCGGCGCGACGGTCATGGGCCGGCACCTGTTCGACCAGACCAACGGTTGGGACGCGTCTCCCCCGGCCGGCGAGCACCTCGTCGTGGTCAGCCATCGGCCGAAGCCGGACGGTTGGCACCCCGAGGCCGACGTGCCGTTCTTCGACGACGTGGCGGCCGCGGTCGCCGACGCCCGGGAGCGGGCCGGCGAGCGCGACGTGGCGATCACCGCCGGCGACGTCGGCGGCCAGGCGTTGGCACTGGGCCTGGTGGACGTCGTCGCGATGGACGTCGTGCCGGTCGTGCTCGGCACGGGCAAGCGCTACTTCGGCGCAGTAGACGCGCAGCACCTGCTCGTCGACCCTGACGTCGTCGTCCGGGGCGAGCGGGTACTGCACCTGCGTTACCCCGTCCGCCACTGACCCCCACGGCCCGTCCGGGCGATGGGACGTTCGATCCTCATGATCGGGACGTTAGCCCGACGCGGGTTCGCGGTCGGCGATGACACCGTCGTGACGTCGGGAGTGAACCCGGCGGCAGGCACGACGGCGGGCATGCGGTGCTTAAGGGCGTGACGCCGTGATCGACCCCGACGTCTGAAGACGGGGGGTCCGACCGTCGTGACCTGTCGGCTCGATCAGCCGATGACGGGAGGCGCTGCGATGGTCGGGACCCAGGAGAACGGGCCGTCCGTCACGAGCCCCGATTCCGTCACTACGCATCCGATCGTCGTCGGCGTCGATTCCACCCCGTCCAGCCTGTTCGCCGTCGAATGGGCCGCAGCCGAGGCCGCCGCCCGCCACGAGCAGTTGCACATCGTGCACTCGTGGAGCTGGCCACACCTGGCACCGTGGCTCACCTCGGCCGACCATCTCGTTCGCGAGGATCTGCAGCGTGCCGGTGAGAGCCTGCTGCGCTCGTACCGGATCGCGGCCCGCGACGCGGGTGCCACGCAGATCACCAGCGCGGTCCGCGAGGGCCCGGCGCACGAGGTGCTCGACGAGCTCAGCGAGGACGCCGCCATGGTCGTCGTCGGCAGCCATCACGTCGGCGGCCTGGCTCGCACCGTGCTGGGATCGACCAGCCGCGCGGTCGCCGGGGCGGCGGTCAGCCCGGTGATCGTGGTCAACACCCGCGCCGGAGCGGCACGCCGACCGAGTCGGCTGGCGGTCGGCATCGCCGCGCTGCCGAGCGATGAGAAGGTGCTTCGGTTCGCGTTCGGCTACGCCCATCAGCACCACCTGCCGATGGACGTCCTGTTCTGCTGGGACGGCGGCGACCCGCCGCTGGTGCACGTCCCGGTGCCGGCGTCGGCGCGGGCGTGGCTGGCCGAGTCGGTCGCGGGCTGGCGCGGCGAGTATCCCGACGTTCCCATGCAGGTGTCGGTGCACGCCGTGCACGCCGTGACCGGCCTGCTCGCCGCCGGCGGGACGGACGGGCTGATCGTCGTCGGCCGCCGCGCGCACCGACCGCCCGTTCTTGGCTCGCATCTCGGTTCGGTGAGCCTCGGAGTCATCCACCACGCCGAATGCGCAATCGCCATCGTGCCCACCTGAGGAGACAGGAGACCTCAATGTCCGCCCACCAAGGGCTAGCAACCGCTTACGTGCACGCCGGAGTCGTGCAGATCTCGGTGGCGAACCTGATCGTCATCGCTCTGATGCTGGTCGTGTTCATCCTCGCTCTCGTCCTGCCGTTCCCGCACAGCCGCGACGTCGAAGCGGAGGACGATCATGACCAGCACTGACCGGCGCAAGGGCAACTGGACGGCGCGGCTGGGCCGTCGGCTGGACAATGCGGTCCCGCCCGGGCGGCGACTGCCGGACCGGCAACCGGCGTACGTGCGCTCGTGGATCTACGTCTTCGGGGTGGCGACGCTCGCCGCGCTGCTGTTCGTGCTGGCCTCGGGGTTCGCGCTCGCGATCGGCGGAACCACCTGGTGGCACACCTCCGCCGTCGGTCACTTCCTCAACTCCGTCCACCTCTGGAGCGTCGAACTCTTCTTCGTCTGCATGACGATCCACCTGTGGGGCAAGTTCGCCATGGCCGCCTGGCGCGGCGGCCGGGCGTTGACCTGGATCACCGGCGCCGTCGCGTTCGTCGGTTCGATCGGCACCGCGTTCACCGGCTACCTGTCGCAGACCAACTTCGACTCGCAGTGGATCTCGACGCAGGCCAAGGACGGCCTCAACGCCGTCGGGATCGGCGCCTTCTTCAACGTCCTGAACCCGGGGCAGATGCTGCTCTGGCACATCGTCTTGCTGCCATCGGTGCTCGGCGTGCTGGTGGTACTGCACGTCATCCTCGTGCGCAGGAAGGGCGTGGTGCCGCCCATCGACGCCGAGCCCCCCGCTCGCGAGTTGCCGTCACGCCCGCTGGAATCGCGCCCGGCGGTGCCGTCGACCCCGGCCGAGACCCCGACCAGGAGGCAGCCGTGAACGCGGCGAAGACGCGGCGGGACAAGACCCCGGACGCGCATCTGTTCCCCACCCGGCCCTATGACCTGGTCAAGGAGTTCGTGATCGCGGTCGTCGTGATCGGGCTGCTGACCTTCCTGCTCGCCGGGATCTTCTCCTCCCCCGACAAGAAGTCGATCAGCCTCGCGCAGTGGGCGCAGAATGCGCCGGCGGACGTGGTCGCGACCGCGGTGGGCGAACTCGCCGGCACCACCACCAGCGCGACCTACGGCCCGCCGTACAACAATGCGTCGACCGGTCAGAAGCTCGGCCCGCTCTCGTTGCAGAAGTGGGCCGGAGTCCGCCAACCGGTGAACAGCGCGAACGACTTCGTCATCCGCCCGCTGCACGACGTCAGCGCCGCCGACCCGGCGTTGCGCGCTGCGCTCACGCAGTGGACGGGTGCCTCGTCCCAGCAGCAGACGGCGTGGGCGCAGCGGTACGCCGACCTGCTGGCGCGCCGACCCAACGCCTATCTGGCCGGCCCGGCCCGCCTCGGCTTCGGTCCGGTGCCGATCATCGCGACGAGGTATCTCGCGCTCGCGCGTACCGGCGCGCTGCAGAGCCTCATCGCCGGCAAATCCGCGTTCTACACGAGCAATCTGACCGAGCCGCTGCTGCTGCTCGCGGACGGCGCGTACCTCGAGGACGTGGCCCGCACGGACCATCTCGGTGGTGACCAGTGGGGCATGATGAACGAGACCGGCAACTATCCGGGTCAGCCGTGGATGTGGCTCTACACGTTCTGGTACCAGATCAAGCCGTTCTCGACGTCGGGCAACGCCGATGCCCTGGTGTGGGGACTGATGATGGCGCTCACGGCGGTGTTCGTGTTCGTGCCGTTCATCCCCGGCCTGCGCTCCGTGCCGAGATGGATCAAGCTGTACAAGCTCGTCTGGCGCCGCGACTGAAGTGATCAGTCGAGGTCGACGCGGAGTCGAACCGTGAACCCGTCGTCGGTCACGATCATCGCGACGTCCAGGTCCAGTTGGTGGGCGATCCACAGACCGCGCCCGGACTCGGCGCTGCGTTCGCCGCTGTCGAACAGGCCTGTCAGCGGATCCGTCGGCCCCGCGCCGGTGTCGTGGATCTGGATGATCATCCGATCGGCGGTGACCCAGGCCCGCGCCGACACCGGTGGTGTGCCGTGGATGATCGCGTTGGCAACAGCCTCGGATGCCGCGAGGAGGAGCACGTCCGTCCGGTCGGCGCGGAGGCGGCCGGCCGCGAGCCGGCGGATCGCGGTGCGAAGCGTAGCCGGTGCGGGATCGCTCAGATCGAGGGTCGGTGCAGTCTGCGCCAGCGGATCCGGTGCAGCTGCCAGGAAGTCCGTGAGGCGCGTCGGCTCACGGTAATCGGCGTTGTGCCGCCTCGTGCCGTCTCGCTCGCGAACAGATTGGTGCAGCGACGTCGCTCTTTCCAACACGTCCGCCGGGGCGATCCGCGAGTCGTAAAGACACGGTGCCCACACCGGAAGGTCGCCGAGGGCGCGGTCGATGGCCGCCTCGTAGCGGTCCCAGCCGGTGTACGGGATCCCGTATCCGGGGTGCGGAACGTTACCCGCGATCCGGACCCGTGCCGCACCGGCAGCAATGTGCGCCTGCACCCGCTTGCGCCAACCACCCAGAGCTTTGGCCGGCGTCGCATAGGGCCGGCTGTCGGTGATGTAGGTGATGGCGGAGCTGTCGGGAAGCCATTGCTGCAGCAGACTCGTCTTGTACTTGTCGTAGGCGAAGATGACGGGCTCACCTGTCCGTCCGCCCTCGCGCGCGAACGGAATCACAAGGTCGGCGAACTCCGCGTCGGAGGCGTAGAACCCGACTTCATGCATAAAACCCTCGGCGGTGGACGTCGACATCAGCAGAACTCCAACGCGGGTGTCGGCAGATCCAGCAGCTCCCAGACGCGGCGAACGACGCTGTTGGCGCCGCGCAGCCGGACCGCCGCCCCAGCTTCGGCGACCTGGTTGAGCGTGCGCAGGGTGGTGTGATCGATGAACTCGAGCTCGGTGATGTCGAGCATCAAACCAGTCGCCGACACCGCGGTCCCGACGACACGTCGTATCCGGTCGGTGGACAGGCCGTCGAGTTCGCCGAGGACGCGCAGACTGTCGGCATCGCAGAAGACCTGGAACGTCGGTTCGCTGAATCTGTGGCACCGGACCGGGTGCATCGCGGCGAGGTCGGCCAGCCGGTCACTCGAGACCCGGCGACGGTCGAAGTAACACACTCCCGACATCGGGCGATTGGCCTGCAGTTGGTCCGCAACGGCCTCCCACGCCAGCCAATCCTCGAATGCCTCGTCACTGCGGGTGACGAGCGGGGAGTTGTCAGCGACGACGCAGACCCCCGAGTAACCGTTCGTCAGCGCCTGCTCCAGCAGCGCTTCGAACCGGGCACGCTGGTCGGCAGCGGCGGCCAGATCCGTATACACGTCATCGATAGAGGTCAGCTGCAGCGCCCCCCGGTCCACCAAGTGGTCGACATCGCCGAGGTCGGTGAGCCACTCACGGCGCGGCTGCTCGCAGACGAACAGCATGAGCTCGTTGCGCGTGACGGCGGCGCTGAACACCGAGGCCGCCAGCTCATGGAACTCTCGCGGACCGTCGCCGCACCACGCAGTGTGGTCATGGGTTCGCAGTCCGGCTGCGTCAGCCGCGATCAAACTTCTGCGAACCGTCACCCGGGCCGTCCTCCTGGCCGCCTGTTCCCACTTCGTCGAATCGTACGCCCGCGAGCCCTCGGACACCTGCGTTTCCGAGTAGGCGGTCAGGGGCGCGCATGTCAGCGAATCGGTCTCGGGCCGGCGGGCGAGCCCGGGCGGCGCGACCGCTCCGGCCACTCGTGCGGCGAGGCCGCCGCAGACCGCATGACGTCGCGGATCTGCGGTGCGGCGGCCTTCGCGCCGGCGGCAAGAAACGACTGCTGGATGACCTCGGTGAGCCGGTGCGCGCACATCAGGTCATCGCCCATGACCTGCTGCTCGGAGCGTCCGGGTTCGAAGATCAGCGTCCGGGTGCCGGCGGCGTGCAGGGCCCGGACCTCACGGCGGAGAAGTCGCTTGGCGTGACGGCGGGAGGCGGCATAGAGGTCAGGGCGAGAACCGGGCGGTCCGCTCATCGGCGAGACGACGATGACCAGGTCCAGCCCGGCGCCGGAAAGGATCGCGGCGTTCGTCGGCGAGTGCGCGCCCCCGTCGACGTAGCTGCGATCTCCTATCTCGACCGGTTTGAAGTAGCCCGGAACGGCGCATGAGGCGGCGACAGCGAGATGCACCGGCGCCTGTGGCGCGCCGGGTCGACCGAGCACGACACGGCGCCCGTCGCGTCGCCGGACCGTGCAGATCCACAAGTCGCGTTCCGGCCAGTCCGCGTCCTCGAGGTCGCGCAGCGCGGCCAGTTGTTCCGCTATGTCGTGTTGCCCCGGCGCGAGGAGCGCCAGGCCGGCTGCCAGCGGCCGGAACTGCCACGGCCGTTGCACCGCGCGGCGGATCATGTGCCAGCCGGGCAGTTGCGGGGGGCGCCGGAACGCCTGCATCAGCCTGAACGGCGCCAGGTCGGGAATGGGAGTGGCTGCCAACTGCTGCGCCAGCGTGTCCTGGCCGGACAGTGGCGCCTTCACCGTCCAGGCGGCGAGGTCGGCCGCTGACACGCCGAGCCGCAACAAGGTCCCGGTGATCGATCCGGCGGAGGTTCCGACGATCACCTCGACCGTCCGCGGGTCGAAGCCGTGGTCGTGTTCCAGAGCGGCCAGCACGCCCGCGTGGTAGGCCTGTCCGACCACCCCACCCGCGCCGAGCACGAGCCCAACCCGCATCGATCACCTGTTCCTCGACCTGAGCCGTCCGGGAGCGGAGGACTCACTGGGCCGATATTTACCCGTACTCCCACTGCCTTCGGTCGCGGTGGCACGGATTGTCCGGCGCAATCGCGCGTGCGGTGAACCACCAGCCGGAGTGGTGTGCGGACCGAGGTGTTGCGAGCGATGTCGATGTGGGGCCGCATCGTTCGACGCTTTGACGACGGGTACGCGGGGATCCGCAGTGACTTCACCGATGGAGGATCGAATGCGCAAGCTGGTCGCGATCGAGAACGTGACGTTGGACGGGTTCGCCGACTCGAAGGAAGGGCTGGGCTTCGAGTGGACAGCTCGTGCCTACAGCGAGGAGGTCGACCGGTACAGCAACGAACACGTCCGGGCGGATGTCGACACCGCGATGTACGGCCGCCTCACCTACCTGGGTATGCAGGGGTTCTGGTCGCAGCGGCTGGACGACCCGCACGCCACGCCGACAGAACGGGCACACGCGGAGTGGGTGAACAATGTGGACAAGGTGGTCTGCTCGACCACGCTGGAGACGGCGGACTGGGCGAATTCGCGGCTGATCAGTGCCGACGTCGCCGACGAGGTCGCGAGGCTCAAGGCCCGGCCGGGAGGCACGATCGCGGTCTATGCCAGCCCGAGACTGGTCCACGGGCTTGTCGCGTCGGGCTTGCTCGACGAGTTCCGGCTGCTGGTGCATCCGTTGACGCTCGGTCATGGCACCCCGTTGTTCGACGACAAGGCGAGACTCGAGCTCACCCTGCTGGAGTCGAAGTCCTTCGAGTCCGGCGCGGTGTATGTCCGCTACGAGGTCGTCTAGCGTCGTCGGGAGGTGATGTCGATGCGCTACCTGTTGCTGGTGCAGGTCGACCCGGCTTCGGCGGGACCCGCCGGTCCGGATGACGGGCTTGCCGAACGGATGGGTGACTTGCTGGCGGACATGTCCAAGGCATCGGTGCTTCTCGATGCCGCCGGCCTGCGGCCGATCGAGCAAGCCACCCGCATTCGGCTGGCGCGGGGCAGGCAGACAGTGATCGACGGTCCCTTCGCCGAGTCGAAAGAGGTCATCGGCGGTTACTGCCTCCTACGGGCGAACTCCAAACACGAGGCGACGCAGTGGGCGGCACGCTTCCTGGCGCTGCACGGACCGGAATGGACGATGGGCATCGAGATCCGGGAGTTGGAGGACCCGGCCTAGACGTACGCGGCTCAGGCCGCGTTCGGGTCGGGCTGGTGGATACCGAAGGTGTTGCCTTCGGTATCCAGGTAGTAGCCCTGCCAAGCCATGCCGGGCAACGCCGTCTTCGGGAGCGCGAGCTGCCCTCCTGCGTCGAGGATGCGCCGCTCCGCCGCGTCGTAGTCGTCCACAACGATGGTGCACACGTAGGCGTTGGCGCCCTGCGTCGCCGGCGCCGGGGCCGGGCGCGGCAGTAGACCGCCGTTGATACCGAGCTCGTCATCGGGCCCGGTCACGATGCCCCAGTACGTCGACCCGGCCGGACCGCTCCAGTCCTGGAACGTCCAGTCGAACGCGGCCGAGTAGAAGGTCTTCGCGCGCTCGACGTCGTCGGACTGGATCTCGAAATGTGCCACCCGTGCCATGGTGCGTTCTCCTTCGTCCGGTCCATTCATTCCGAGCCTGCATCTCAGGGACCGTTCCGGGTGGTTCCCGATGTTCATCGGTCGCGCCACGAGTCAGGATTTCGGCGTGAGCATCGTAGGCAGCGTGCGCGAAACGGCGTCGGCTCGGCGAGTGCGCCTGGGGCCGCTGGCGGCGGCCACAGCGCTGAACTTCTTGTGGCAGGTGCCGTATGCGGTTCACCAGTACGGCGTGGCCTGGCTGCGGTTGTCGGTGTGGTCGCTGGGGCTGGTGCTGGCCGGTGTCTGGTTCGCGGTGGCGGCGCGACGCTACCGCGCGGGCCGACCCGGCGGCCGGGGCATGCTGGTGATCTTCCTGGCCGTCGAGGCGGCGTTCTATCTGCTGCACAACCTCACTGGCGCGTTCGCAGCCGATCTGCCGCTCAGCAACCCGATCGTGCTCATCGCCTCGGCGTTGGGCTACGCCACCGCGCTGCTCGCCGTCGCGTATCTGTGGCTGTTGCGGTCGCCCGAGGACGACCCGAAGCGCGGTTACGGCGGCGGGCGGGCGGCCCGCTGACCCTCGCCGGCTATCGGTGCGTCACCCGGACGGGGCTCGCGCCCGTCCATCCACGACACCCGCGCACCGTTGCGAACCGCGCTGTGCGCCAAGCCGTGCCCCGACGGCTGGTCGCAGTGCAGATTCCAGAACTCATCACCACACCGCTCGCGCTCGGCCATGACCTTCTCCCTCCAGTCAAGGGCCAAGGTCATGGTAGGCCGCCGAACCATGAGCACCCGGTGAGAATTCGCGGCGGCCAACCAAGGCGTGCGATCTGCTCGACAACGATGTCAGCCGGGCAAGAGGCGCGGTCCTGTCCTTGCTCGGCGCGGCGCCGCTCAGCCGGCGAGCAGCACCCCGAGGAACAGCGCGGCCAGAGCCGTCAGCCCGGTCAGCGCGCCGAAGACCGCGAGCCCGCGCTTGGTCCGGGCGCGGGCGTGCAGCGCGGCCGTGACGCCGGACAGTGCCACCACCACGACCTTGACGACGAGCGTGACGCGATAGCTGCCGTGGTCGTGCGCGCGCTCGGCCACCACGTTCCACACCCCGGTGACGATCAGCACCGCGAAGGCCGGCCAGGCGATCCGGGCGAACGCCCGCGCGGCGACCGCGGGTACGTCCGTCCCTGCCGCCCGCAGCGCCGGGACGAGCGCCGCGAGCGCGAGCTGCCCGCCGACCCACACCGTGGCGGCGAGCACGTGCAGGAACAGGCGCACGGTGTCCCACGACGCGACGATCATCGGCGCCGGTGCGTCAGCTCGGCTCCGGCTCCACCTCGATCGCCCCGCTCGGACACTCGGCAACGCACAGTCCACAGCCCTTGCAGTAGTCGTAGTCGATCTCGTACGCCCGCTCGCCGTCGGGCGCATCGATCTTATGGATCGCGTTGTCCGGGCACACTCCGAAGCAGTTGTCGCAGCCGAAGCAGTGCCCGCAGGACAGGCACCGCCGCGCCTCGTACAGCGCGGTGTCCTGATCCAGGCCCGTGACGACCTCCTGGAAGTCGTCCACCCGCCGGGCGGCGTCGAGCCGGGGACGGACCGCGTGCGGGGCGTCGGAGTAGTACCAGGTGTTGAGCCGGTCGTAGCCGATCGGCTCGACGCCGGCCGCCGCCGGCTCGGTGCGACCGCGCAGCCAGGCGTCGATGTGGTCCGCGGCCTGTCGGCCGTGGCCCAACGAGGCCGTTACCGATCGGGTCGTGTCGGTCGCGTCACCGCCGGCGAACACGCCCGCTTCGCCGGTCATCATCCGCGCGTCGACGCGGACCAGGCCGGCGTCGACGGTGATCGCGGGCGTGCCGGCCAGTAGGCTGCGGTCGACGTCCTGGCCGAGCGCGAGCACCACGCAGTCGCCGGCGATCTCGTCGTACTCACCGGTCGGCTGCGGGACGCCTGCGTCGTCGAGCCGCATCCGCTCGATCCGCACCCGGCCGTCGCGGGCCTCGGCGATCGTGCTCAGCCAGCGGAAGGTGACGCCCTCCTCGGCCGCTTCGCGTACCTCGCTCGCGTCGGCCGGCATGCGCTCCTGCGTGCGCCGGTACACGACCACGGCGTCGTGCGCGCCGAACCGGCGTGCCGTGCGGGCCGCGTCCATCGCGGTGTTGCCGCCGCCGTACACGACGACGGTCCGACCGAGCTCGAGCTGGTGCCCGTCCGCGGCCTCACCGAGCAGGTCCAGCGCCGTCATCACCCGCGCCGCCTGATGGGCCGGGACGTACGCGCGGTGGCTCAGCTCGGCGCCGATCGCGAGGAACACTGCGTCGAAACCCTCCTCGCGCACGGCTTGCAGGTCGTGCACCCGGGTGTTCGTGCGCAGCGTGACACCGAGGTCGAACAGCCGCGCGATCTCGAGGTCGAGCACGTCGCGGGGCAGCCGGAACGTCGGGATCGCCGAGCGCATCATCCCGCCCGGATGCTCACCGGCGTCGCGGATCTCGACGGCGTGCCCCTGCCGGCGCAGGTGATAGGCGGTCGAAAGCCCGGCCGGCCCCGCGCCGACGATAAGCACCCGCTTACCGGTGTCCCGTCCGGCGGGCGGCAACGTCCAGCCCTTCTCGATGGCCGAGTCGCCGAGGAAGCGTTCGACGGAGTTGATGCCGACCGCGGTGTCGAGCATCCGGCGGTTGCATGCCGTCTCACACGGGTGGTAGCAGACCCGCCCCATGACCGCGGGGAACGGGTTGTCGCGCACGAGCAGCTGCCAAGCCTGCTCGTACCGGCCCTGCTCGGCGATCGCCAGCCAGCCCTGCGGCGTCTCGCCGGCCGGGCAGGCGTGGTCGCACGGTGCGAGCGTGTCCGCGTACACCGGCCGCTCGGTGCGCCACGTGCCGGTGTGGTTGGCGAGGCTGGAACGCGGGTCCAGCGTGATCGCGAACGGTTTGCTCTTCATCGCTGCTCCTCGGTGATGCCGTAGCGGGCGATGTTGCGGTCGGCGAGTTCCTGCAGGCGTGCGATCAGGTCGGGACGGCCGTCCGCGCCGAACAGGTGCGCGAAGCGCCGCTGCGGGCGCAGGTACTCCTCGACCGGCACGCGGGCACGGATCGGCATCGCCGCCGTGACCGTCCCGTCGCGTGCCTCGAAGACCGGGAACAACCCGCTGCGCTGCACGAGTCTGGCGAGCCGGACGCTGTCGGCCGGCAGGCTGCCCCAGCCGAGCGGGCACGGGCTGAACACGTGCAGGTAGCGCGCGCCGTGCATGGACATCGCGGTGAAGACCTTCGCCTCGAGGTCGTGCAGTTCGGCGACGGTTGCCGTTGCCACGTACGGGATGTCATGTGCCATGGCGATACGCGGCATGTCTTTGCCCGTGCCGAACCGGTTGCCCGGCTCGGCCCCCACTGCTTCGCTGGTGGCGGTGCGTGCGGTCGGCGGGGTCGCCCCGGAGCGTTGCACGCCGGTGTTCATGTAGGCCTGGTTGTCGTAGCAGACGTAGAGCACGTCGTCGTTGCGCTCGAACATGCCGGACAGGCAGGCCAGGCCGATGTCGACGGTGCCGCCGTCGCCGCCCTGGGCGAGCACCCGGATGTCTTCGCGACCGGTCGCGTGCAGCGCCGCGGCGACACCGGAGGCGGTCGAGGCCGCGTTGGCGAACAGCGAGTGCAGCCACGGCAGTTGCCACGAGCTCTCCGGGAACGGCGTCGAGAACACCTCGAGGCAGCCGGTGGCGTTGACCGCGACCAGCCGCCCGGCGGTGGCCCGCACAGCCGCGTCGACGACGTAGCGCGCGGCCAGCGCCTCGCCGCACCCCTGGCAGGCGCGGTGGCCGCTGTTGAGCGAGTTGCGCCGTTCCGGATCGGCCTGCACGCTGCGCTCGGCGAGCGGCAGCAACCGGTTGCCGACCGCCCGGCTGCCGACCTGGTAGAACTTCACGCCGGTCATCGCACGCTCCCCCGCCCGGCCGGCACCACGTCGCGCAGCAGGTTGGCGGCGGTGGGTCCGGTACGTGGTGCCTGTTGCTGCCGGTAAAGCTCGCGGCCGACGACATCGTCGTTCAAGTCGAGGAAGGTCACCTCGCCGAGCTCGCCGCGGTCCGCGGTGGCCAACAGGTCGTGCAGCGCGGCCCGCGTGACCGGCCGGCCGCCGAGCCCGCAGACGACCGTGCTGATCCTCGCCTGCGTGCCGGCGAGGGCGGCCCGGACGTCGGCGGTCACCGGCGCCGATGCCCCCGGCGAGAAGGCCCGCTCGAGGACGATGACGTGGTCGGCGTCGCGCAACGCGGCCCGCACCGCGTCCGCGGGGAACGGCCGGTACATCACCAGGCCGAGCACGCCGACGGCGCCGTCCGTCGCGGACGCCACTTCCTCGAGGGTGCCGAGCACCGAACCGAGAGCGACGACGACCGTGTGCGCCGCAGGCACGGGCGGCCTGACCGCTGCGAGTAGCCGGCCGGTCCGCTCGCCGTAGCCGCGCGCCAGTTCGGCAAACGCGGGGTCGGCGCCGCGCAGCTGGCGATCGGCCAGGAAGCGCACCTCGGTGAACGCCTCCGGGCCGACCATCGCCCCGATCGTGACCGGCTCGTCCGGGTCGAGAACCTGGCGCGGTTCGTAGCCGGGGAGCACCGCTTCGATGTCGGCCGCGGACGGCAGTTCCAACGGCTCGAACGCGTGGGTGAGGACGAAGCCGTCGACGCACACCATCACCGGCACGCTGATCCGCTCGGCGAGCGCGAACGCGAGCGGGTGCAGATCGACGGCGTCCTGGTTGTCGGCCGCGTAGAGCTGCACCCAGCCGCAGTCGCGCTGGCTCATCGCGTCGCTGTGGTCGTTCCAGATGTTGATCGGCGCACCGATCGCGCGGTTGGCGACCGTCATGACGACGGGAAGGCCGAGCCCGGCGGCGTTGAACAACGCCTCAGCCATGTAGAGCAGGCCCTGGCTGGCGGTCGCGGTGTAGCTGCGCGCCCCCGCGGCCGATGCGCCGATCGCCGCCGACATGGCCGCGAACTCGGACTCGACGGTGACGAACTGGCACCGGCCGAGCTCACCGGCCTTGGCCATCTTGCCCAGCGCTTCGACGATGTGCGTCTGCGGCGTGATCGGGTAGGCGGGGACGACCTCGGGACGGCATCGCGCGACCGTGCGCGCGATCGCCTGCGAACCCTCGAGCTGCTCACGCACTGCCGACCGCCGCCACGGCGTCGAAGCCGGCGCGTACGAGCAGCAGGTTGTCCTGCCGATCGGGGCCGAACCGGCCGAGCACGGCGCGCTCGAGCGCGTCCAGCGACACCGTGCCGGTCAGCGCGCCGAACGCTCCGAGCGCGACCACATTGGGACGGGGTGACCCGGTGCGGGCGCGGGCCAGTTCGCCGGCGGGCACGATCGCGACATGGTCGCGACCGACCCGGTCGGTGACCGTGTCGATGCCGAGGTCGGCTGCGGAGTGCAGGGAGTTGACGAGCACGAAGCCGTCGTCGGCGAGGCCGCCGAACACGTCGACGTGGTGCAGCAACGTGGCGTCCAGGATCACGATCGCGTCCGGATGCGTCACCGGCTCACGCACCCTGATCGGCTCGGACGCGATGCGGCAGAATGCGACGACCGGGGCGCCCATCCGCTCCGAGCCGAAGCTGGGGAACGCCTGCACCTCGAAGCCGTCGAAGAAGGCGGCCAGGCCGAGCAGTTCGGCCGCGGTGACCACGCCCTGCCCCCCGCGGCCGTGGATGCGCACGTGGAACGGGTCGCACGGCAGACCCGGCACGTTGCGCTGCTCGTGATCGCTCATGCGCCGGCGACCAGTCGGGTCAGGTCGACCAGGCGTGCGGTGTAACCCCATTCGTTGTCGTACCAGCCGAAGATCTTCACCATCCGTCCGGACGCCTCGGTGAGCAGCGAGTCGAACACGCACGAGGCGGGATCGCCGATGACGTCGCTGGACACGAGCGGGTCGGCGCTGAAGCGCAGGCGGCCGGCGAGCGGGCCGTTCGCGGCCGCCGCAGCGAATGCGGCGTTGACCTGCTCGGCGTCGACCTCGTCGGCGAGCACCGCCGTGAGGTCGACGAGGGAGCCGTCGACGACCGGCACCCGCAACGCGACGCCGTCCAGCCGCCCGCTCAGCGCGGGGATCACCTCGGCCACGGCGCGGGCCGCACCGGTGGTCGTCGGGATGATGTTGACGGCTGCCGAACGCGCCCGCCGCGGGTCCTTGTGCGGGCCGTCGAGGACGTTCTGGTCGTTGGTGTAGGCGTGCACCGTGGTCATGTAGCCGCGCTCGATGCCGAACGCGTCCTGAAGCACCTTCGCCATCGGCGCCACGCAGTTGGTGGTGCACGACGCGTTCGACACCACGTGGTGGCGCTGCGGGTCGTAGTCGGTGTCGTTCACGCCCATGACGATGGTGGCGTCGACACCCTTGCCGGGTGCCGAGACCAGCACCTTGCTCGCGCCGGCGTCGAGATGCGCCGCGGCCGCGGCGCGGGTGCGGAACCGGCCGGTCGACTCGATGACCACCTGCACGCCGTGGTCACGCCAGCGCAGCGCCGCGGGATCGCGCTCGCAGCTCAGCGCGATCTTGCTGCCGTCGACGACCATC
>DATBTJ010000062.1:0-29637 GCA_036559305.1 Jatrophihabitans sp. | reverse complement strand
GCTCGATGAGTCGGGAGCCCGGCAACCCGCTGTTGCGACAGGTCACACTGTCGCGAGCGCTCAGATGGTGATCAGCACGACCGACGCGGCGGCGAGTGCCAGACCGGCGCGCTGCACCCGGCTGGTGTGCTCGTGCAGCAGCACCACGGCGAGCAGCACCGTGACCGCCGGGTAGAGCGAGGTGAGCACGCTGGCCAACGACAGCAGACCGGACCGCGCGGACAGCAGGAAGAACATGTTGGCCAGGGCATCGCAGCCGCCGGCCACCAGCGCCCAGACCAGCGTCCGTCCACGCACCCGCACGATCGACTTCCGCGCAGCCGCGAGCGGCACGATCACCACGGCCGAAGCCAGCCGCGAGACCAGGAGCGGCCACAGCCCGGAGTCGTGTCCGGCGCGGGCGAGGAAGACGAAGTAGAACCCGAAGCCGAGCCCGGCCAGGCCGGCCAGGGCGAGGATGCGCGGGCTGATCCGACCGTGCGGATGGTCCTCGGTGGTGCGCGAGACGAGCACCACCGCGAGCAGGCCGAGCGCGATCCCGAGCCAGGCGGCGACCGCGGGCCGCTCGCCGATCACCACGCCGACGAACACCGGGACGATCGCCGCGAGCACCGCCGTCACCGGCGAGATCACGTTCATCGGCGCGACCACCATGAGCTGGTACATCACCGAGACGCCGAGCAAACCGGCAAGCCCGCCGAACACGCCGAAGGTCACGACGTGCCAGTCGAGGGTGCCGGGGAACAGCGGCATCATCAGCGCCATCAGCACCGCGCCGACCGGGTAGGCGTAGAGCAGCACCGTCACCGAGTTGTGGAAGCGGGACGCGTACCCGCCGGAGAAGTCGCCGAGCCCGTAGAGCCCGGCGGCGAGCAGGCCGAGGACGACAGTCATCGGGGCGTCATCACCCCTGCGACGCTATCGGGCGCCGCCTTGCGGGTTATGTCGCGGTCAGGGCCTGGTCAGGGTCAGCTGGGCGACGTCGAGATAGCCGGTGCGAAAGCCCGCCTCGGAATAGGCGAGATACAGCGACCACATCCGCCGGAACGTCTCGTCGAAGCCGAGCGTCGCGACGCTCTTCCAGTGCTCCTCGAAGGTGGCCCGCCAGCGCCGCAGCGTCTCCGCGTAGTGCCGGCCGAAGCTGTACCGATCCGCGATGCGCAACGGCGTGTGGCCGGCCAGCGTGCGCTCGATCGCCTCCACCGACGCGAGCTGCCCGCCGGGGAAGATGTACTTGCGGATCCAGGTGTAGGTGTCGCGCGTCGCGAGCACCGTGTAGTCGTCCTGCAGGATCGCCTGCAGCCCGACCCGGCCGCCCGGGGCGAGCACCCTGTCGATGGTGCGGAAGTACGTCGGCCAGTGGTTGGCGCCGACGGCCTCGATCATCTCGACGCTGACGATCGAGTCGTACTCGCCCCCGACCTCGCGGTAGTCGCGCAACTGCACCTCGACGCGCTCGGTGAGCCCCTCGCGCTGGATGCGCTCGCGGGCGAGTTCGGCCTGCTCGGTCGAGATGGTCACCGACGTGACGTGCGCGCCGCGGCGGGCGGCGTGGATCGCGAGCTCGCCCCAGCCGGTGCCGATCTCGAGCAGCCTGGTGTCGGTACCGACCGCGGACGAGTCCAGCAACCGGTCGATCTTGCGGCGCTGTGCGGCGGCGAGGTCCTCGTCCGACCCGTACGGCTCGCCGTTGAAGATCGCCGACGAGTAGGTCATCGACTCGTCCAGGAAGGTCTTGAACAGCGCGTTCGACAAGTCGTAGTGGTGGTGGATGTTCTGGCGAGCGCCGTCGATGGTGTTGTCGTGCGACTGCGGCATGCGGCTGAGCACGGCGTGCCGCAGCCGGTGGAACACCGCCGGGACGAGATCGCGCATGTTGGCGGCGAACGCGGACAGCACGCCGGCGAGGTCGTCGGTGGTCCAGTCGCCGGCCATGTAGGACTCGCCGAACCCGATCGTGCCGGTGGCACCGAGCCGGTCGAAGAACGCCTGCGGACGGACCAGCCGCATCACGGGTGCGCCGGACGCCCCGCCGCCGTAGCTGCGACCACCCGGCTCGACCACGCGCAACGGCATCAGCCCGGCTGCGCGGTGGAAGAACCGCTTCGCGATGGCCGACCGCACGGGCGAGTGCGGAACGTTCGCGACGTCCGGCCACAGGTTCGGGTCGACGGGGTCGCTCGCCGTGTCGGTCGGACGGCGGTCGATGACGGTCATGGGTGCTCTCTACCTCCGGGCTGCGGGTGCCTCACACCACCAGTTCGAGCTGTCCGGCAAGGGCCCCTGCCACTACCTTCGCAGTATCACCCGTCCCGGATCCGTCGGGTGTGCGTCCCAACATCGTGGCTGCCACGAACCCGGCCGCCACCCCGTGCCACAGCGGCGCGCGGCGCAGCATCGCGTGCTTCTCGCCCTCGACCGAGACGAACGTGACCGACTCGGCGAGCGGCTCGGCCCGGCGGGCGAACGCGGCGGACGCGCGCGGGTCGGTCATCCGGTCGGCGGCGCCGTGCACGAGCAGTACCCGGCGGTCGGTGATCGGGTCGACCGGGTCACCGGGTTCGATCCACGGCGCAAGGCCGACGATCGAGCGCACCGCGTCGTGGTCGGCGGTGTAGATCGCCGCGCGGCCGCCCATCGAGTGCCCGACGAGGGCGACCGGCACGTCCGGGAACCGGCCGGCGAGCTGGTCCAGCGCCCAGCGGGTGTCCCGCACGGGTGCGCGCTCGGCGCCGTTCCACCCGCGCACCCGGTAGCGCACCTGCGCGACGACCAGCCCGTTGCGGGCGTGGCGGCGCAGCGCCGTCACGAACGGCAGCATGCGCACCACGGCAAGGTTCGTGGCGCGCACCGGCATGCGGCTGCGCGCGCGCCCACCGTGCAGCACCAGGGCGATGCCGCGGACGGGTCCGGCGGCGTTGTCGACCAGCAGTTTCGGTTCGTCGGTCATCGGGACGCGCTCATTTCGCGGGACAGACCGTGTGGTCGGGCGGCATCGTGCCGTGGATGAGGTAGTCGTTCACATAGTGGTCGACGCACGAACTGCCACTGAGGTAAGACGTGTGACCCTCGCCGTTCCAGCTCAGCAGCCCGGCGTTGCCCAGGGCCGTGGTGAGGTTGACCGCGCCCTGGTAGGGCGTCGCCGGATCGTGCAGGTTCCCCACGACCAGCACCGGCTTCGGCGTCGGCGCGGACGGCGGCGGCACCGGGGTGCGGTGCGGCTGCCAGCCGAGGCAGCCCGGGCCGCCGCCGACGTCGCTGCCGAACAGCGGGAACCGGCGGGCCAGGGCCTGCGAGCGCCGCAGGATCGTGCTCACCGCCGGCGGCTTGCGCGCCGGCGAATCGTTGCAGCTGATCGTGATGTTGGCGTCGATGATGTTGGCGTACGAGCCGTCGGCCTGCCGCTGGTTGTACCGGTCGGCGAGCTGCAGCAGCCCCGCGCCGTCGCCGTGCTGTGCCGCCGTGAGCGCGTCGGCCAGGTGCGGCCACGAACTGCGCGAGTACAGCGCCTCGATCACGCCGGTGCTGGCGAGGGATTCGGTGAGCCGGCGCGACGATCCGGTCGACAGCGGCGCGCGGCGCGCGGCGGCATAGATCTGCTCGACGGCCCTGGTCGGGTCGGGCAGCCGGCTACAGGCCGGTGCGCTCTTGCACCAGGCGGCGAACTGCCCGAACGCGCTCTCGAAGCCCTTGAGCTGGACGGTCGAGTTCTCCTTGTGCACCTGCGTCGGGTCGACCGCGCCGTCGAGCACGAAGGTGTGCACCAGCTGCGGGAACAGATGTGCGTAGGTCCAGCCGAGCTCGGTGCCGTAGGAGAAGCCGAGGTAGTTCATCACGTCGTCGCCGACCGCCTGACGCAGCTGGTCCATGTCGCGGGCGGTCGAGACGGTGTTGTAGAACTGCAGGCCCGAGCCGACATGGTCGGCGCAGCCGCTCGAGAACTGCCGGGTCTGGCGCTCTTCGGCGAGGATCCCGGCCCGGGTGGTGGTGTTCGGCGAGGCGGCGAGGAACCGGTCCTTCTGCGCATTGGTCAGGCACTGCACGGGAGCGGACTGCCCGACACCGCGCGGGTCGAAGGCGACGATGTCGAAGTGCCGGGTGACCGCGGGCGACATCTGGCCGAGCAGGCCGAGCCCGAAGTCGAGGCCGCCGCCGCCCGGTCCGCCCGGGTTGACCAGCAACGACTGCACCGGCGTCGTGGTGTTCAGCGTGGAGTGGATGCGGATGACCGACAGATTGATGGACGCGCCGTCGGGGTGGCGGTAGTCCAGCGGCACCGTCAGCTGCCCGCAGCCGAACCGCACGGTGCCTTTGAGCGGTTTGGGCACCGGCACACCGGCGTTGAGCAGCGTGGCGGTGCAGTCGTTGAAGGCGATGGGGGACGGGCGGGGGGTGCCGGCGACCGGGGCGCCGAGACGCGCGGGCGAACCGGACACCGTGCTGGTGCACGCGGTGAGCGTCCCGGCGGCGAGCACACCGACACCGATCGCCACGCCGGCGGCATCGCGAAGTGCGCTGCGCAGCGAGCGGCGAGACGGCACGTCCTCGACGGTACTTGAGCCCTGGCAGTTGATCACCGCGTGGCGAAGTGCTCGAGCACCAACGCCTGTGTCTCGCCCATCACGAACCCGAGAGCGGCGCCGACCGCGATCAGGATCCACTCGTCCTGCTCGAAGGCGGGACGGATCAGCGCCTCGAACTGTCGCTCGTCCAGCTGCTGCATCTTGTCCCGCAGCAGGTTGCGGATGTCCATCGTCTCGCGCGCGTACTCCTCGACGTAGCGCAGTGTCTCGGGTAACCGCTGCATGATCTTCTCGGCGATGCTCGCCTTCATCTGGCGGTACCGCGTGCTGCCCACCGTGACCACGACCAGCGGGCGCGCGAGACCGGTGGTGCGGTCGAAGGCGGCCTGCACCTCGCGGTTGATCATGGCGAACACCCGGTCCGACAGCGGGCCGCGCAGGATCGCCTCGATCACCTTGCGGGGGGTGATTATCTGGTCAGCGATCAGGGCGCCGTAGTCGGCGGCCACCTCGCGGCGCCGTTTGAGGAACAGGCCCTGGATCGTGAGGCCGAACACGCGGATCGGACGCTTCGGGTTGAAGATCAGCTTGAGGGCGGCCCAGTCGGTGAGCCAGCCGACCGCGAGGCCGAACGCGGGCATGATCAGCGGCTCGTGGAACAGCAGCCACAGCGTCATCTGCAGCATCCCGATGGCGCCGCCGAACCAGATGCCGGACCGCGCGATGAACCGGAACTCCTTCCAGCCGGCGTCGCGAAAGATCTGGTTCAGCAGCCGCTTGTCGGTGACCAGGTCGGTGAGCACCATGCCGCGCAGGTCGAACACCGCGGTGACGTCGCGCTGGATGCCGGTCAGCACCTCGCGCACCATCCGCGGGGTCTCGGCCTGCGCCCGGGCGAGCACCCGTGCCTGCACCGGCGCGGGAAGGGCGTCCCAGATGCCCGGCTGGTACTCGGCCATGATCTCGCGGATGATCTCGGCGGTCGACCGGCGCATCGGTTCGGCCAGCTCAGCGGCGAGGTGGTCGGGGTCGAGCCGCGAGACGACCTCCTCGGCGGAGATGAGGTCGCGGGTCATCGTGTCGACGGCGATGCCGGCCATCCGGGCGGCCCGGCGCGGCACGATGCCCTGCCAGCCGAGCCAGGGGCGGATCCCGACGAACCGGATCGGTTCGAACATCATCTTGATGGCGACGAGCTTGGTGACGTAGCCGATCAGCGCCGCGACCAGCGGGATGCTCAAGACGATGTACCAGTGCCGGCCGAGGTCCTGCAGGACCGACAGACCGATCACCGTCATCGCTCAGGACGGCGGCAGGGCCGGCCGCGACGGGTCGGCGGCGCGCCAGAACTGGCCGCCGAACTCCGACATCAGCAGCGTCGAGCGCACCAGCTTGACCGTGCCGCGGGCTCGCTTGCGGGCGTCCTGCACGGTCGGGTCGGTGGCCAGGATGTCGTACTGCACGGACAGTTCCGGCTCCTCGGCGCCGAACTCGATCAGCCCGAATCCGTGTAGCCGCGCGAGATAGGTGGGCGTGTTGTCGGGCGCGACGAGCCCGGCCTGCCGTCCCACTGCCGAGGCGTGCGCCAGCAGGGTTCGGGTGGTGCCGCGGCGCAGCTTCTGCACGACGTCCATCGCGGCGAAGTGCGAGCCGTCGGCCAGCGCGGACAGGATGCGCGCCTCGTCCGGGACGAGCTGGCTGATGATCGTGCCGAACAGGTAGTCGCGGCTGTCGGTGCGGGTCGCCTCGACCGAGCGTTCGAGCAGCTCGCTCATGGCGTTGCGCAACGGCGCGGCGCCGGGATCGGCGCTGCGGATGTAGTCGACCGCCCGCTGCTCCTCCGGCGTCGTCGCGACCCGGGCCATCGCGGCGGGGATGTTCGGGGGGACCTGGAGCAGCCGGCGCGCCTCGGAGACCGCGGCCGTCTGCAGCCGCTGCGCCTCCCGTTCCAGGGTGCGGGCGCCGGGCAGTTGGCGGGCCAGCCGCCAGCCGGTGCGCCCGAGCAGGCGGCCCACCCGGGCCGCGCTGACGATCGCGCTGCCCGCCGCGGCGACCACCTGGGCCGGCTGCACCTCGACGCGGGTGACCGGACCGGCTGCCCGGGCGCCACCGAGGGACGGTCGGGCCGTGGGAGGCGTCGGTGACGGTGACGGCCGGGTTGTCGGCGACGGCGATGGTGACGGCCGGGGCGTCGGCGACGGGGCAGGCGAGGGCGAAAGCGGCGACGACGGGGCAGGCGAGGGCGCCGGCCCCGGACGATCTGTCGGCTCGCTCACAACTAGGAAGCGTAGGGCCGCGGGCGCCGCAGGACCGGCCCAGGGTGACCTTGAGCCGATCTTGCGGCTGGCTTGCAACTCACCCCCTGGCTTGTTAGTTTCCTGTTAGCGGGATGTTGCGGGGCGCACGATCTGCGGAGTTTGCGCGTGTCCGAGTCGCCCGCCCCTACCGGTGTCCGCCCTGTGCGGGCGATCCGCGCGGTGCTGATCGGCATCCTGCTCACCGTCGGGCTGCTCGCCGGCATCAGCGCCGCGGCCGTCCCGGCGACCGCAGCCGTCCCGTCCGGCGTCGCGCTGGGCGCGTACGTCGGCAGCGACTCGGTGAGCGACCTGAGCGCGGTCGAGCGCTCGCTCGGCGCGCGCGTCGCGATCGCGTCCAGTTTCCGCGGGTGGGGCGACCTGTTCCCGGACAGCGCGCAGCAGGCCCAGGCCGCGGCCGGACACTCGCTGCTGGTCGCCTGGGATCTGGGTGCGACCCGGGCGACCCGGTTCGCGTCGTTCTACCGGCACCGCCACGACGCCTATCTCGCGCGCGAGGCCGCGGTCGCGCGGCAGTTCGGGTCGACCTTCTACGTGCGCCCGTGGGCGGAGATGAACGCCGACTGGGTCGCCTTCCAGCCGACCCGGGCAGGGGAGCGGCCGGCCGGCGGCACGTACGCACAGTTCGTGCGGGCCTGGCGCTACGTCGTCGCCTTCTTCCGCAGCCACGGTGCGGGCAATGTCCGCTGGGTGTTCAACCCGACCACCGACACCTACGCCGAAACGACCCCGGTTGCTCGCATCTGGCCCGGCGCCCGCTACGTGGACGTGCTGGGCCTGGACGGCTACAACTGGGGCAACGGCGCGATGCTGCGCTGGCGCTCGTTCGCCGACATCTACCGCACCCAGTACGCCCGGCTGACCGCGCTGGCGCCGCGCCTGCCGGTCTGGATCTGCGAGTTCGGCAGCAAGGCGGCCGGTGAGGACGACGGCGCCGCGATCGATCCGCACCACTCGACCGGGGCCTGGTACGCGGGCATGTTCGCCTGGTTGGCGAAGGCCCGCGCCGTCCGGGCGCTGGTGATGTTCGACGTCCGCAAGGAGCGTGACTGGCGGGTGCAGGCGAGCGCGGCGACGCTGCGGCTCATGCAATCCGCGGCGCGCGCCGCGGTGCGTACCGTCTGAGAGCTTCCCCGGCGACGTGATCAGGCCTCGCGCCGCGGGACCAGCCGCATGATCGCCATGCCGGCGCCGAGGAGCGCGAACGCGGCCAGCACCAGCCACATGACGTTGAGTCCGGTTGCAGCCAGGCCGCCGACCGTGCCGGCGCCGGCTGCGAGTCCACCCGTGCTGTTGTACATGTCAGGTCACCAGCTCTTCTCGGTCTTGGTCACGGTGTCCCAGAGCGCCTTGGCCTGGGTCGCTTGCAGGTAGAAGTCGAAAGCCATCTCGACGACGAGCGCCGACGCGAACAGCATCTGCAGCGGGCCGCGCTCGCGCACCGACACCACGCGCTCGGCCATGAAGACCAGCGTCACGAGCGTCCAGATGAGGTGCAGGTGGATGGTGCCCTGGAAGATCACCGAGCAGGCGATCGTCGCCAGGTAGATCGCGGTCACGAGGACGCCCAGGTGCGTGAGCACCTGCCGGCCCCAGTAGCGCCAGGTGACGCGTGTCAGGCCGTAGTCGACCAGGTTCTCCAGCGCGCCGCGCTTCCAGCGCAACCGCTGGTCCCACAGGGTCTTCCAGGTGGTCATGATCTCGGTCTCGAGCAGGCACTCCTTGGGGCTGAGGATCCCGTAGCCCAGGTGCAGCAGCGCGAGGGTCAGCTCGTTGTCCTCGGTGAGGACGTTGGTGTCGTAGACCTGACCGATTCCCGTTGCGCCGCCGGGCAGCGTGCCGTTCGCGCGGGCCTCGATGACCTTGCGCAGCACGTCCACCCGGAACAGCGCGGCCGTGCCGGTGAGCACGAGCACCTTGCCCTTCAGCCGCCGCACGTCCCGCGCGTAGCGGGCGTACTCGTTGCGCTGCAGCATGCCGACGAAGCCGCCGCCCTCGCCGCCGCGGAACGTGCCCCCCACCCCGCCGATGATCTTGCCGTTCCTGGCGCTGCTGCCCAGCTTCGCCTCGGCGCCCTCGAGGAATTTCAGCTCCAGCGCCGAGTCGGCGTCCATGACCATGACCGCGTCGTCGGCCTCGAGCATCGGCAGCATGCGGGCGAGGATCTGGTTGAGCGCGCCGGCCTTCTTGTGCACGTTGTCGCGGCTCGGTGCGACGACGACGCCGTCACGGGCGGCGGCGAGGTCGGCGGTGCGGTCGGTGCAGTTGTCGGGGACGACCACGATCAGGTCGGGACGGCGGGTCTGGCCTTGCAGCGAGTTGATCGCCAGGTCGATCCCGGCCTCCTCGTTGTGCGCGGGGAGCATGACGACGAGCCGGCGCGCGGTCCGCGGCAGGGCCAGCAACGCGAACTCGAGGTCGTCGGCACCGACCTCGGCAGCGTCCGGAAGCGTTTCCGGGCGGATCAGGGCGTGCGTCATCGCAGGGGGAGTCCTTCAGCTGTGAGCGAGGCGCCGCGCGCCGTCGAGGACGGTGCAGCGCAGTGGGGGAGGCAGTCTCAGCTCAGAGGCGGTCGTACGTTCCGTCCGGGTGTGACCCGTCCGGGGCGACCTGGTTCCACTGTAAAGCCCGTGTTTGTTGAAAGGCAAACCATCGAGCAGTTTCCGTGGAAAACTTTAGAAGGCCTTTACGGTGGACCTCGGGTTGGCGCGGTACGGCCCCTTGCTCAACGCAACCTCAAGGCCAGCTCCGAAGATCATCTAGCGACGTCGCGACGTCGGTCAGGCGCCCAACCCGGGAACGATGTCGTCGAGGGCATACGTGAGCGGTTGTTCGAGCTGTTCGTAGGTGCAGGACTTCGGGGTGCGGTCGTCGCGCCAGCGGACGAAGTGGGCGAGGTGGCGAAAACGGGTGCCTTCCATGTGTTCGTACTTCACCTCGAGAACCCGTTCGGGGCGCAGCGGCACGAACGAGAGATCCTTGGTCGCGTTCCAGCGCGAGACGTTGCCGGGCAACCGCTGGCCCTGGTGAGCCTCGGCGCTGGCCCACTCCTGCCACGGATGCCGGTCACCCTCGCCGAGCAGCAGCGGCTCGAGCTCGTCGACCAGCTCGGCGCGGCGCTTCGCGGTGAACGCGCCGACGACGCCGACGTGCTGCAGCTTCTGCTCGTCGTTGTAGAGACCGAGCAGCAGCGAGCCGACGAGCGGCTCCGCGTCGGACGAGGTCTTGTGCCAGCGGAAACCGGCAAGGACGCAGTCGGCGGTGCGGACGTGCTTGATCTTGAACATGACGCGCTTGTCGGGCTGGTAGGTGCCGTCCAGCGGTTTGGCGATCACGCCGTCCAGGTGCGCGCCCTCGAGCTCGACGAACCAGCGGTTGGCGAGCTCGAGGTCGGTGGTGGTGGGGGTGAGGTGGATCGGCGCTTCGGCGCCGGCCAGCGCGCCCTCGAGCGCGGCGCGCCGCTCGGAGAATGGCCGGCCGGTGAAGTCCTCGTCGCCGAGCGCGAGCAGGTCGAAGGCGATGAACGACGCCGGTGTCTGCTGCGACAGCATCGTCACCCGCGAGACCGCCGGGTGGATGCGCTGCTGCAGGGCGTCGAAGTCGAGGCCGGCGTCGGTGGCGATGACGATCTCGCCGTCCAGAACGCAGCGGTCGGGCAGCTCGGCCTTGATCGCCTCGACGAGTTCGGGGAAGTAACGGGTCATCGGCCGCTCGTTGCGACTGCCGATCTCGACGTCCGCGCCGTCGCGGAAGATGAGCGATCTGAACCCATCCCACTTCGGCTCGTACGACGCCCCCGGCGGGATCGTCGGCACCGATTTGGCCAGCATCGGTGCGACCGGCGGCATGACGGGCAGCTTCATCGGCTCAGTGTGTCATCGCAGGCGAGCCAACCGGGGCGGCCCGCCCAGAGGCGATCCGTGCTCACTCCACTGGCGCGGCGTGTGCTGTCGAGTACCGCAGGAACAGCGCGCCGTCCTCCTCGAGCAGGCTCGTCAGCGTCAACGCGCGGGGGCCGTCCGGCCACGGTGCGCCGACCACGATGCGGGCCTCGCCGGGGCCGGTGGCCCGCGGCGTCAGCGACAGGCACAGCTCGTCCAGTTCGCCGGTGACCAGCAGCCGCGACAAGATGGTCGGGCCGCCTTCGCACAGCACCCGGGTCAGCCCGCGCTCGGCGAGCGCGCGCCGCGCCGCGCCGTAGTCGATGTCGTCGCCTCCGCAGACCAGGACGTCGGCACGCTCACCCAGCTCGGCGCGGCGGGCCGGGTCGGAACTCGCGCAGGTCACCACGAGCGGCCGGTTGTCGACGAACAGGGGGCCTGCGGTGTCCACGCGCAGTGAGCGGGTGATCACCGCGATGGGCAGCTGCGGGCGCAGGCCCCACCGCGTCCGGACCGCGAGATCGGGTTCGGCCGGCCCGTAGCCCTCGGTCTCGGCCGTCGCCGAGCCGACCAGGATCACGTCGGCGAGATCACGCTGGGCATGGAACACCCGGTTGTCGCCGGGGGTCTGCAGCCCGGCCGAGCGACCGTCCGCGGCGGCGGCGCCGTCGACGCCGCAGACCATGTTCGCGCGGATCCCGCCGGTGTCGAGCCAGTGCGCGGCGTAGCGCTCGTGGACGTCGACGGAATCGGCGGGAATCGGAAGCAGCGCACGCACGGAGGTCATCGTGCCTGATGGGTAGGTTCACCGCGGACGGACGTCGCCAAGAAGGGAGCGCCGGTGAAGCTGCCGGTACCGAGATCGGTCGAGCGCGCGCTCGACACCGCGCTGGATCGTGCCCTGTCGATCCAGCAGCCGGTCGTGGTCGCCTACCTGAACCGCACCCGCCGGCGCCGCCCGGACGCGAGCCCGGCCGAGCTCGTGACGATGCTCGAGCGCCGCTACCTGGCTGCGGTCGTCAGTGCCGGCGCGGCGTCCGGCGGCGCGGCCGCCCTGCCCGGCGCGGGGACCGCGGCCTCCCTGGCCGGCGGCGCCGCCGAGATCGCCGCCTTCGTCTCCACGACCGCGATGTTCGTGCTGGCGCTCGCCGAGGTGTACGACATCCCGACCGACGACCCGCAGGTGCGGCGCGCCCTCGTGCTCACCGTGATGCTCGGCGAACTCGGCGAGGCGGCCCTCGCCGGCGGTGAGATCGAGGGCAAGCACTGGGCCCGCGTGCTCGGCAAGAGCGCGTCCAAGGACACCACGAAGACGCTCAACGCCCGCATCACGCACCTGCTCATCGCCCGCTTCGGAGCCAAGCAGGGGGTGCTGGCCGCAGGTCGGGCGCTGCCGTTCGGCATCGGCGCCGGGGTCGGGGCCGCCGGCAACGCCGCGCTCGGCCGCGCCGTGGTCGGCTCGGCGCGACGGGCGTTCGGGCCGCCGCCGATCCGGTTCCCGGCACGCGTCATCGACGTCGATGCGGGTGCCGACCCGGCAGCGCCGCCGTCCGCATTCCCGGCCACGGTGGCCGGGTGGCGGCGCGCGGGTCGGTAGGGTGCGAGCCGTGCCGGATACCCCAATGTTCGTCGTCGTACTGACCGCCAACGCCGAGGCCGCGTTCTCGACCGCGCCGCGGGCCATCGGCCCGTTCGAGGACTTCGATGTCGCCCAGGCCTTCTGCCAGGCCCTGATCGAGCGTTACCGCGCCGAGGGCGGCGACATCCCCGATGCGACCGTCGTCCGGATCGAGACCGACCAGCCCGGTGTGGTCATGGGCGAGATCTAGCAGAGCATGGCCGACCCGGTGACGCACTCGACCGGCGCCGGTGACGGCGGCGCGGAGTCACCGGACGACCTGCCGTCGCCGGCGACCCGTGAGGAGGTCCTGAGCGCCCGCGGCTCGCTGTACGAGCCGACACCGGCCGACACCGACGACGCCAATCCCTACGGCCGTCCCGGCAAACCGCTCTCGCGTCAGTCGCCGTTCTACCGCGGCTTCATCGGAACCTTCGGCGTGCTCGCCGCCCTTGCGTTGGGCTTCGTGGTTCGCGAGATCACGTCGGTGATCGTGCTGGTGATCATCGCTGCGTTCCTGGCCGTCGGGTTGAACCCGATCGTGGAGTTCCTGATCCGCCGCGGGATGAAGCGCGGCTGGGCGGTGCTGGGTGTCGCGATCGGGGTCCTCGCCGCGCTGACCGGTTTCGTTTTCGTCGTCGGCGGGGTGCTGCGCACCCAGGTCGCGACGCTGATCAACGATGCGCCTCGTCTGATCAACGATCTGCGGCATCACAAGACGATCGCGCACCTCGATGCGAAGTATCACGTCCTGTCCGGCCTGGAACGCAGGTTGAAGAGGCCGGACTTCGTCACCGACTCCTTCGGCGGGGTGTTCAACGTCGGGCTGACGGTGCTCAACGCCGTCGTGACCACCGTCATCGTGATCATCCTGATGATCTACTTCCTGGCGGCGCTGCCGACGGTGAAGCGCGCGCTGTACTCGCTCGCGCCGGGCACCCGTCGGGAGCGGGTCGGCCAGCTGGGTGATGAGATCCTGCGCCGCGTCGGGCGATACGTGATCGGCGCGGTTTCGGTGGCATTGATCGCCGGGACCGTGACGCTGGTGTTCCTGTTCGCGGTGGGGCTCGGGCAGTACGCGCTGCCGCTCGCGGTGATGGTGGCGCTGCTCGACCTCGTCCCGCTGGTCGGCTCGATCACCGGGGCGACGGTGGTGTGCATCGTCGGCCTGGCGACCTCACTGCCCATCGGCATCGCCTGCATCGTGTTCTACCTCATCTACGAGACGGCCGAGGGCTACGTCATCTACCCGCGCGTGATGCGCTCGTCGGTCGACGTCCCGGAGTACGTCACGATCATCGCCGTGCTGGTCGGCGGCGCGCTCGGTGGCGTGGTCGGCGCGCTGCTGGCGCTGCCGATCGCGGCCGGTGGGCTGCTGATCGTGCAGGAGGTGTGGGTCCGCCGCCAGGACGTCTCGTGACAGCGGGTATCAGCGGGCAGCGCGCCCGGTCCTTCCGAGCATGACCTACACCGCGGTGCTGCCGGCCCGTCCGCACACCCTCCGTCCGCGTGAACGCGACGTTCTGCTGCTGGTGGCCGACGGCCACTCGACGCGCGAGGTCGCCCGGCGGCTGTGCTACTCCGAGCGCACGATCAAGAACATCCTGCAGGACCTCACGACCCGCTTCGGGCTGCGCAACCGCACCCAGGCCGTCGCGTGGGCGTTGCGCAACGGCTGGATCTGAGCGAGCAGCGTCACCCTCCGGCGGCGAGCTCGCGCGCGTGGCTCAGGGCCGAGGATCCCCACCCGGTCGGGTCCTCGCCGGGCGGCACGAAGGCCAGGGTGTGCCAGAGCAGCAGGATCTCCCACCAGGCCGCCTCGATCGCGTTCAGCGCGCGAACGGATTCGTAGCCGGCGAGAAAGGCCGCACGCACCTCGGACGTGCTCGGTCCCCACTGCCGATAGCGCGTGCCGAGCAGCACCGCTGACCGCGCCAGCTCGACGACCCGGTGGTCGAATCTGGCTTGCTCGAAGTCGATGACCGCCGCAACGTCGGCGCCCGCGCACAGGATGTTGGCGGAGCGGAAGTCGAAGTGCCCGAGCTGGATCGGCAGAGCGTCGGTCGGCGCGTCCGCGACGAGGCGGCGCAACGTGTCGCGGGCCATCACCGGGACGTGCTCGGCGCCGGACTCGAGCCAGTTCGCGATCCGGACCGGCAACGAGTGCTGCGGACGAGGTGCCGCGGCGACCCGATCGGGGTCGGGATCGCTCGCCAGCGCGTCCTGCAACCGGGCCAGGACCGCTCCGGCGGCACGTACCTGGTCGGGCTCGGCGGTGTCGAGCAGGGCGGCCTCGATCTCGCGCTGGAGGAACATCGAGACACCGTCGGCCTCGACCTGCAGCGCGCCGTCCAGCGCGGGTAACGGTGCCGAGACCGGCAGGCCCGCGGCATCGAGCCGGCTCGTCAATCGCGCTATCGCCGTCAGGCGTGGGAAAACCTCGGGCGCCACCGACCACTTCGCGATCAGCCGGCCGGACGGTGTAGCGACCCAGGCCAACGCATTGCGGTCGCTGATCACGATCCGCTCGCACGACCGCGCCCGCACTCCCCAGAACCGTTCGAGCACGGTGCGCACCCAGCGGTCGGCCGACGCGGGATCGCCGAAGCCGAACCTTGTCTCGAGCGCGCGGTGGGCATCCTCGACTTCCCACAGCATTTCCAGCTGCGGAGCCTCGGCCATGTGCCGTATCCCATCACAGGTCCACGATGATCTTCCGTAGCGAGCGCGCGTTGCGAAAGGATCTGCGCATGACGATCAGCAAGCAGACGTTGGCGATCGCGAGCCTCGACGGCCTCGAGATTCCGTATTTCGACATCCGCGGCCGCAGCGACGGCCCGCGGCTGACGGTGCTGGCGGGGATACACGGGACGGAGTACACGTCGATCGCAGCCGCGCGGGAATTCGTGTCGACCCTCGACGTCGACACGGTGGCCGGACGGGTCGTCGTCGCACCGGTGGTGAACGTGCCCGCGTTCTGGGCGCGTTCGCCGTTCGTCGTGCCCGACGACGGCAAGAATCTCAACCGCAGGTTCCCCGGCAGCCTCGACGGGTCCTACAGCGAGGTGCTGGCGCACCACGTCTTCCGCGGGCTCATCGCCGGCTCGGACTATCTCGTCGACCTGCACGCCGGTGACCTGCCCGAGGCGCTCGAACCCTTCACCCTCTACGAGGAGTCCGCGGTCGAATCGGCCGCCCGCGCCATGGCGATCGCCTACGGCCTGGGGCACTGCGTGCGGCAGACGAGCGCGGGACGCACCGTCGGGGGCAGCACCTCAGCCGCCGCCGCGGACGCCGGAATCCCCGCCATCGTCGCCGAATCCGGCGAGAACGGGCTGATGCAGCGCGGGGCGATCGAACGTCACCTGGCCGGCTTGCGCAACCTTGCCCGCCACGTCGGCGTGCTCGCCGGAGCGCCGGACGATCCGCGTCCCGTCCAGCATCACGAAGGTTGGCACTGGCTGCGCACCGAACGGAAAGGTTGGTGGCAGCCGGCCGTGGCCACCGGCACGGCGGTGCAGGCAGGCGACCTGCTGGGCACGGTCAGCGATGTGTGGGGCGAGGTGTTCGCCGAGATCGTCGCCCCCGAGGCCGGCACGCTGTTGTTCCTCACCACGAGCCCGGCCGTCGCCGAGGACGGTCTCTTGCTCGGTCTCGCTCGCGACACCCCGCACGCCCAATAGGCCAACGTCGCGAGCTACCGGAGTGGTGGCCGTGTGCTCGAATCCTCCTCGCAGGATGACGCCGGCGCAGACGCGGTTGCGGATGATGGCCACCGCGCAGTCAGCTCGGCGACCCGCGGAGGACCCATGGACACGCAAACGCAGACCGACGTAGCGGCTGAACTCGACCAGTTGGGCCCGATCGACTACCTGGTGGTCGAGTTCCCCGGTAATCGCATATCCGGGCAAGCCCTGCCGCTGTTGGTCGATCTCGTCGATCGGGGCATCATTCGGATCCTCGACTTCGTGTTCATCCGCAAGGACCTCGACGGCACGGTGGCCACGCTGTCCACAGTGGATCTGAACCGGATGAAGCTGATCGAGGCCGCGTTGTTCGAGGGCGCCGCGTCGGGTCTGCTCTCCCCGGGCGATCTGCAGGAGGCGGCCGGCGCCCTGGAGCCCGGCAACTCCGCAGGCGTGCTGGTTTATGAGAATCGGTGGGCAGCTCCGTTCGCCGCAGCACTTCGACACAGCGGCGCGCAACTCGTTGCCGACGGCCGCATCGCGATCCAGGACCTGCTCGCGGCGCTCGAGCTGTCCGCGTAGCCCATCGTCGTCGTCGACCACCGGAGTCAGGAGCCGATATGCCGCTGCTCAGAGGAATAGCGCGCACTGCGGTCATCGCAGGCACAGCCACCGCCGTGTCCAACCGGGTGTCCAGGCGCCAGGCCGGCAAATGGGCCAAGCACGACGAGCAGGGGGAGCCGGAGGAGCAGCCTGCGGCACCGGAATCTCAGCCCGCGCCTGCGGCGCCCGCGGCGCCGCAGCCGAGCCAGACCGACTCGATGCTCTCGCAGCTCAAGCAGCTGGGAGACCTGCACAACTCCGGGGTGCTCAGCGACGCGGAGTTCACCGCGCAGAAGAACAAGATCCTCGGAACGTGACCGTCATGTCGGCTGGCGGTTAGCCGGCCGACCTTTCGAATTGCCGGATTCGTCGGACCTGCTTAGCGTCGGGGCACACCCCCGACGAGAGGCACCCCCGTGCACACAGTCCGACGACCATGGCAGACGGCGGGGGTGGCCCTGGCCGCCCTCGCGTTGACGGCAGGAACGAGCGCCGCCGCGTCCGCCGCGAAACCCGCCCAACCGGCGAAGCGCCAGGCGGCTGCGGCCACGAGCGCCACCGGCAACTTCGCCTACGGGCAGATGCAGGCGACCACGGTCGGTCGGTCCGGCTGCGGCACCAACACTGCCGGCGAACCGTCGATCCACGTGTCCAAGGACAACCTGGTCGGCCTGGGCAGCGAGAACGGCCTCGGGAGCGGCAGCGTCTACTGGACCGGCACCCAGGTCGGCGGTACGACCGCGGCCGACCCGTGTGGGTTGACCTACGACGGCCAGCCGAACGCCGTCAGCGGTGTGGGACTGTCCGGCGGTGACATCGACACCGCGTTCGCACCGGCCAGGACGACAACCGGCACGTACCGCATCTACGCCGCGAGCCTGAATCTCGCGTCGATCAACGTCGCGACCTCCACCGACAACGGCAGGACGTTCTCGCAGACCCCCGTCCAGGCGGGTGTGCCGCTCGACGACCGCGAGTGGATCGCGGCCTACGGCGCGGACACGTCGCTGCTGACCTATCACGACGTCGCCACGAGCAACATCGACGTGCTTCGGTCCGACAACGGCGGCACGCTCTACACGCAGGTCGGTCAGGCCATCCCGGCCACTGACTACAAGGCGGGCAACAACGAGCTCGGCAACCTGGTCATCGACCACAACTCGGGCACGGGTACGTCCACGTCGCCGTTCTACGCCTACCAGTCGTTCGTCGCGCCGAGTTCGTCGTCCGGCACCGGCTACAACGAAGCCTTTCTCGCGGTTTCGGCCGACGGCGGCAGCACCTGGGCGGACAAGGCGATCCCGTGCTCGACGAACTGGGGCGGCAGCCTCGACCACAACTTCCCGAACGTGTCCGTCGCGCCGAACGGGACGCTCTGGTATGCGGTCTCGAACGACAAGAACGTCTACACCGCGACCTCCAGCGATCACGGATCGACCTGGACGTGCTCGGGCGCTGTCAGCAGCACCACCGCGCAGGGCATCTTCCCCTGGCTCGTCGCGACCGACTCGGGTGTCGATCTCGTCTACTACGGCACGCCCACCACGACCAACCAGACCTGGTCGGTCTACTTCGCGCAGAACCTCGCGAACACCGCGTCCGGCTGGGGCACGCCGCAGCAGCTCATGCCGGTGCACTCCGGTGCGATCTGCGAGGGCGGGGTGTCGTGCACGGGCGGACGTCAGCTGCTCGACGACTTCGGCGTCGACACCGACCAGAGCGGTTATGCCCACATCGCCTACAGCCACGACAGTCCTGATCTCGGCGGCTCGGGCAGCTACACCGGATACGCGGTGCAGACCGGCGGCACACCGGTCGGGGCGCCCAACTGACCCCACCGCAGACAACTGACGCGACGCCCCGGCCCATCTCGGCCGGGGCGTCGCCGTGTCAATGCCGACGCGTCGCGATGTCCGCTGCGGTCGATTACCGCGGTGGTACCCGGTCGGTCACGCATCGGGTCAGGCGTTGCTGGGACCTGCCCAGAGGTTGATGCCGCCCTCGATCGCGTGCCGGTCGATCGACTTCAGCTCAGCCGCGTCGAAGTCGACGTTGTCGGCGGCGTCGAGACTGTCGTCGAGCTGCTCGACGCTCGACGCACCGATCAGCGCGGAAGTGACCCGGGCGTCGCGAAGCACCCAGCTGATCGCGAGCTGGGCGAGGGTCTGGCCGCGTTTGCCGGCGATACGGTTCAGCGCACGGATGTGCTTGAGGTTCTCCTCGGACAGCAACTCCGGGTCGAGCGAGGTCCCGCGAGAGGCACGCGAACCGGCCGGGATGCCCTTCAGATAACGGTTGGTCAGCATGCCCTGCGCGAGCGGCGAGAACGCGATACAGCCGATGCCGTTGTCGCCGAGGACGTCGAGCAGGCCCTCCTCGATCCAGCGGTTCAGCATCGAGTACGACGGCTGATGGATCAGCAGGGGAGTGCCCAGCTCGCGCAGGATCGCGATCGCCTGCTCGGTGCGCTGCGGCGAGTAGGAGGAGATGCCGACGTAGCGCGCCTTGCCCTGCCGCACCGCGGTGTCGAGCGCACCCATCGTCTCCTCCAGCGGAGTGTCCGGGTCGAAGCGGTGGTGGTAGAAGATGTCGACGTGGTCGAGGCCCATGCGCTGCAACGACTGGTCCAGCGACCCGAGCAGGTACTTGCGTGAGCCGAGGTCGCCGTACGGGCCGGGCCACATGTCCCAGCCGGCCTTGGTCGAGATGACCAGCTCGTCGCGGAACCGGGCGAAGTCCTCGCGGAAGATCCGGCCGAAGTTGATCTCGGCGCTGCCGTAGGGCGGGCCGTAGTTGTTCGCGAGGTCGAAGTGCGTCACGCCGCGGTCGAACGCGCGGCGCAGGATCGCCCGCTGCGTCGCGATCGGGGTCTCGTCACCGAAGTTGTGCCAGAGCCCGAGCGAGACGGCGGGCAGGTGCAGGCCGCTGCGGCCGACCCGGCGGAACGCGGCGCGGTCGTAGCGGTCGGGGGCAGGCACGTACTGGTCGAGGACATCCATGCGATCGACTCTAGGGTTTCGGGGTATGACTCCGGCCATGGGACTCACCGTTGCGGTCACCGGCCCGACCGGCGAGATCGGGGTGTCGGCGGTGCGCGCCATCGAGCGCAGCGCTGCCGTCGAGCGGGTGATCGGCATGGCGCGGCGCGAGTTCGATCCGGCCGAGCGCGGCTGGACCAAGACCGAGTACCGGCAGGGCGACGTCCTCGACCACGACGCCGTGGACGCGCTCGTCGCCGACGCGGACGTCGTCGTGCACCTCGCCTACCTGATCATGGGATCACGCGAGCAGAGCCGGCAGGTCAACCTGGCGGGCACCCGCAACGTGTTCGAGGCGACGGTCGCCGCGAAACGGCCGTCCCGGCTCGTCTACACGTCCTCGGTAGCGGCGTACGGCTATCACCGCGACAACCCGCTGCCGCTGACCGAGGACGTGCCGACCCGCGGCAGTGCCGAGCACTACTACTCGGCACAGAAGGCCGAATGCGAGCAGGTGCTGCACGAGGTCACCGACGGCAGCGGGCTCGAGGTCTACGTCCTGCGGCCGTGCATCGTTGCCGGTCCCGAGGCGCCGGCGCTGCGCGAGAAGATGCCGTGGCAGGCCGCGCTGCACGCCCTGCCCGCGGCGTTGCAGTCGCTGGCGGCGACCGTCGCCGGGTCGCTGCCGCTGCTGCCCGACCCGGGTGTGCCGGTGCAGCTGGTGCACCACGACGACGTGGCGGAGGCGATCGCGCTGTGCGTCGCCGGTGCCGGTGAACCGGGCGCGTACAACATTGCCGGCGCCGGCGAGGTGAGCCTGTCCGATGTCGCCGCCGCGACGGGGACGCGTTCGGTGCGGGTGCCGCAGGCGGCGGCGGTCGCGCTGTCCCAGGGGCTGGCCCGGTTGCCGCTGGTGCCGGCCGCGGCCGAATGGCTGCACCTCGGGCGCACCTCGGTCGTCATGGACACCACCCGAGCGCGCGAGGTGCTCGGCTGGACGCCGCAGTACTCGGCGGCCGATACGCTCGCCACCCTCTGAGGCGGCGGCTCAGGTGTTCATCGCGATCAGGACCGTGATCGCGAGTCCGTTGAACAGCATGTGATTCATGATCCCGGCCGCCAGCCGTCCGCTCCAGCGCGCCAGCAGGCAGTTCGCGAGACCGAGCGTGAACACCACGCCGGCCAGGGTGAGCGCGCCCGCCACCGTGCCGACCTCATAGGTGTGGAACAGCGCGAAGATCGCCGACGACGCCAGAGCGGCCGGCCAGAATCCCCAGCGCCGCATCATCGTGCGCAGCATGAGGCCGCGGAACATCAGCTCCTCGACGAGTGGCGCGATCAGCACGACGATGACCCCGAGCACGAGGTACACGGCCACCGAGTGTGAGTGGATGACGAGGTTCTGCGACTGTTCGAGCGCTTTGCGGCCGCTGACCGCGCTGGCGACGATCGCCACCACGATGCGTCCGCCGAAGGCGATGCCGAATCCGGCGGCCAGCCAGGCGAAATCCATCGCCTTGGGGCGCTGCAACCCGAAGGTCCATCCCCAGCCGGCGTACCGCCGGGCCAGCTCGCGGCCGGCAAGCCAGATGGAGGCGACCAGCACCGTGTAGAGGACCGCGGTCAGAGCGATCACCGTCGCGAGGGCGGCGGCGAAACCGTGCGGATTCACGAAATGCGAAGCGATCGCGCCCGCGACGATCGCCACCACCAGGCCGAGGCAGGGCACCCAGACCGGTCGCCAGCCCCACGGCCGCGGATCGTGGCGCCGCATGAGGTCGATCAGCTGGTCAAGGCGCGGCCGCGGCTCGACCGGCTCCGGCGCGATGATCACCCTGCGCGCACGATCGCCGCGCTCTCCGGCCCGATGGTGACCTCTTGCGCTCCGACGTCCAGGGTGCCGGTGGCAAGAATCAGATCGGCCGCGTGCACCGGCACGGTGCGCGAGTGTTCGGACAGATTCGCGATCACCCGCAGCGATCCACGGTGCATGACCAGCCAACGCTGGTCCTCGTCGATGTCCACCTGGACGTGGCGCAGGTCGGTGTCGGTCAGGTCCGGCTCGGCGGTGCGCAGCGCGATGAGCGTGCGGTACAGCTTGACCATCTCGGCGTGCTCGCCGCGTCCCGCCTCGTCCCAGTCCAGAATCGCGCTGCGGTAGGCATGCTCGTCCTGCGGATCGATCATCTGGCTGACGTCCCAGCCGTGCCGCGAGAACTCCTCGATGCGGCCCTTGCCGGTGGCTTGGGCGAGCTCGGGTTCCGGGTGCGAGGTGAAGAACGGCCAGCGGGTCGACGCCGCCCACTCCTCGCCCATCCAGAGCATCGGCGTGAAGGGCGCGGTGAGCAGCAGCACCGCGCCGACGCGCAGCAGCCCGGGTGAGGTGGTCTCGGGCAGCCGGTCGCCGACAGCCCGGTTGCCGACCTGGTCGTGGTTCTGCAGTGTGACCACGAACTTCCAGCCCGGCGTCGTGGCGCGATCGACCGGACGACCATGGGTGCGCTCGCGGAAGGTCGAGTACGTGCCGTCGTGCAGGAAGGCGTGGCTGAGCACCTTCTGCAGCACCTGCATCGAGCCGAAGTCGACGTAGTAGCCCTGCGTCTCACCCGACAGCGCCGAGTGCAGGGCGTGGTGCACGTCGTCGTCCCACTGCGCGTCCAGGCCGTAACCCGCTGGTTGCGGATCGATCATCACCGGATCGTTCAGGTCGGACTCCGCGATGAGCGTCAGCGGCCGGCCGACCTGTTCGCGCAACTCACCGACGCGGGTGGCGAGCTCGGCGAGGATGTGGGTGGGGGAGTCGTCCTGCAGGGCGTGCACGGCGTCCAGGCGAAGCGCGTCCACGTGGTAGTCACGCAGCCACATCAGCGCGTTCTCGATGATGAAGGCGCGTACCGCCGGCTCCTCGACGTTGACCAGATCGCCCCAGGTGTTGCGTCCGGGCTTCAGGTACGGCCCGAAGCGCGGCAGGTAGTTCCCGGACGGGCCGAGGTGGTTGTAGACGACGTCGAGGGTCACCGCGAGGCCCTTGCCGTGCGCGGCATCGACGAAGCGTTTGAAGCCGTCCGGCCCGCCCAGCGGCTCGTGCACCGCGTACCAGTCGACGCCGTCGTAGCCCCAGTTCCAGACCCCGTTGACGGCGTTGACCGGCATGACCTCGACATGGGTCACCCCGAGGTCGACGAGATGGTCGAGCCGCTCGATCGCCGCGTCGAAGGTCGCCCCCGCAGTGAAGGTGCCGATGTGCAACTCGTAGAGCACCGCACCGGGTAGCTCGCGTCCGCGCCAGTGCTGGTCGTGCCAGGTGAACGCGTCCTGGTCGTAGACGCGGCTCGCGCCGTGCACGCCGTGGGGCAGCCACCGGCTGCTCGGGTCGGGGATCGGCTCGTCGCTGTCGTCGAGCAGCAGGGCGTAGTCGGTGCCCGGCGCGAGCGCCGGACCGGACCACCAGCCGTCCGCGTCGCGGGTCAGGTCGGTACGCGCGCCGTCGACGAGCACGGCCAGGCGCGAGAGTGCGGGGCCCCACACACGCAGTTCATTCACGGTGCCCACCCTGCCCGATGGCCCTGGGCGCGTAACAGCCAAGGTGGAGTGATGACGACCGTCACCATCAGCGCGCGCGGCCCGGCCGGTCCGGACGAGGTGTGGGATCGCTACGCGCGACCGGCGCGGTGGCCGCAGTGGTCACCGCAGATCCGCGGCGTCGACGTCGCCGACGAGCGGCTGCGCGCCGGTACCCGTGGACGGGTGATCGGCCCGCTCGGGGTGGCCGCCACCTTCCGGGTCGAGCAGTGGGACGACGCGACGATGCGCTGGTCGTGGACTGCGTGGTTCGGCCCGCTCACGCTGCGGCTCGATCACGGTGTGGACGCGCGGGGGACGGGCAGCTCGACGTTCCTGACCGTGCACGGCGCACTGCCCGTGGTGCTCGCCTACCTGCCGATCGCCCGGTTCGCGCTGTGGCGACTCGTGCGCGCAGCTGGGTAGAACGCTGACATGGCACCCTCCCTGCGCGAACAGCTCGCGTTCGCCAACAGCACCAGGCAGCTCTCCGACATCGACACCGCCGGCCGGCCGGGGGCGCCCAAGAAGAAGAAGTTGAAGTCGCGACTTGCCGATCACGCCGACCGCATCGCGGGCGCTGCAGGAACGGCTGTGGGCCGAGTCGACCGCGGGTGGCAAACGCAGCCTGCTGCTCCTTCTGCAGGGCATCGACACGGCAGGCAAGGGCGGCACGACCGAACACGTCATCGGCAACTGCGGCCCGATCGGCGTGCAGTACACCCCGTTCGGCCGGCCGACCCGCGAGGAACTCAACCACGACTTCCTCTGGCGCGTGCGCCGGCGCGTGCCGCCGCCGGGAGTGGTGGGCATCTTCGACCGCTCGCACTACGAGGACGTGCTCGTGGTGCGGGTGCACGATCTCGTGCCGCAGCAGGAATGGGAAGCCCGCTACGACAAGATCAACGCCTTCGAGCGCGACCTGGTCGCGCACGGGGCGACCGTGCTCAAGGTCTTCCTGCACATCTCCTACGACACCCAGCGCGAGCGGCTGCTGCGCCGGCTCGCCCGTCCCGACAAGCACTGGAAGTTCGACCCGAGCGACATCGACGAACGCGCGCGCTGGCCGAAGTACCAAGAGGCGTTCCAAGCCATGCTCGAACGGTGCGACACGTCGGACGCGCCGTGGTACGTCGTGCCCGCCGACTCGAAGAAGTACCGCAACTGGGCCGTCGCGCAGTTGCTGCTCGAGACGTTGGAGACGCACGATCCGCAGTACCCGCAACTCGACCTCGACGTGACGCAGTTGCGCAAGCGCCTCGAACCGCCGAACTGAGCAGCGTCACCGCACCAGCAGCGCGACCGGGTAGCCGTCGAGCAGGTCGGCCAGGCGCACCTGCGCATCGACGCGGCGTCCCGAGATGGCGTCGGTCGCGGGGTGGCCGAGGTCGAGCACGGTGTCGCCCCAGCCGCCCGCGCGCTCGAGGCCGACCGGCAGCCGGGTCGCCACCGTGACCGCGCCGCCACGGTCGAAGGCGACCACGTGGTCAGCGGCAGATCCCGCGGCGCGCACCGGCTCGTAGGTGGCGAACAGGTCGGGCCAGTCGCGACGCAGCCGCAGCGTGCGCGAGACCACCCAGAGCTTGGCCACCCCGTCCGGGCCGATCGCCGGCGGCTCGGTCGCGGCGTCGAGACGGTCGAGCAGCGTGCGGCGCAGCTCGGTGTCGAGCGGGCGCCGGTTGTCCGGGTCGACCAGCGAGTCCTCCCACAACTCGGTGCCCTGATACACGTCCGGGACGCCCGGCATGGTCAGCTGCACGAGCTTCTGCGAGAGTGAGTTCGTCCAGCCGTACGGCGTGATCTTCTCGACGAACGCCGCGAGCGGGGCCTGCACCGCCGGGTCGTCGTAGGCGCGGTCGACGGCCGCGTGCACGCTGCGCTCGAACGCCTCGTCCGGATCGATCCAGCCGGTCGACTGCGCGGCCTCGCGCATCGCCTTCTCGGCGTAGGCGTGCATGCGGTCCCGCTCGACGAACCCGGCGCCGGCAAAGGTCTGCCAGAGCAGGTAGCCGAACGTCGGGTCGGGGACTGGGGCCGCGGTCATCAGCGTCCGGGCGACCTCGGACCATTCGTCGGGCAGCTCGCTGAGCACGGCCAGCCGCGCCCGGACATCCTCGCCGCGCTTGGTGTCGTGCGTCGAGAGCGAGGTCATGCTGCGCGGCAGGGACTTCTGCCGCGCGGCCTGCGCGGTGTGGAACTCCTGCGGCGCCGCGCCGAAGCGGGCCGGGTTGCCGCCGACCTCGTTCAGCGCGATGAAGCGCGTGTAGCGGTAGTACGTGGTGTCCTCGACACCCTTGGCCATCACCGCGCCGGTGACCTGCTGGAAGCGGGCGCACAACTCGTCGGCGGGGTCGCTCAGCCGGGCCGCGAGCGCGTCGATGGTCGCGTCGAGGTCGGGACGGGCGGCCCGCGCGGCGTCCATCGCCTGGGTGAGATGCTCGGCGCCGGTCGGCAGGTAGGAGCGGTAGACCGGGAAGTGCACGACCAGCTCGGCGAGCGCGTCCGCTGCGTCGGGCACGTCCGGCACCAGGCGCGCCAGCCGGGTGATCTCGGCTCGCAGGATCGTCGTGGCCGCCGTCCGCTTGCCGTTCTCGACGTGGTCGTGGAACGAGCGGGTGTCGCCGGTCAGCTCGCGGTAGAGGTCGTTGAAGCCGGCTTCGGCCGCAGGATCGACGAACAGCGGCTGCACCTCGGCGAGCGCGTCGTAGCCGGTGGTGCCGTCGATCGGCCAGTCGGCGGGCAGCTCCTCGCCCGGTTCGAGGATCTTCTCGACGGTCAGCCAGGAGTCCGGGCCGGCGAGCTCACGCAGCGCGCGCATGTAGCCCACCGGGTCGACGAGGCCGTCGGGGTGGTCGACCCGCAGGCCGTCGATGCCGTCGTCGCGCACCCACCGGCGGATCTGGTCATGGGTGGCGTCGAAGACCGCGGGATCCTCGACGCGCAGCCCGGCAAGGGTGACGACGGCGAAGAAGCGGCGGTAGTTCTGATCGGTGTCGGCGCGGCGGAAGTTGACCAGCTCGTAGTGCTGTCGCTCGGCGACCTCGGTGGGGGTGCCGCCTTCGGTGCCCGGCGCAAGCGGGAAGCGGTGCTCGAAGTAGCGCAGCTCGCCGTCCTCGACGGCCAGCTCGTCCGGGCTGAACGCGTCGCCGAGAACGGGCAGCAGCAGCCGACCGCGGCCCCAGTCGATGTCGAACCACGGCGCGAAGCGCGATTCGCGACCGTGCTTCAGGACGTCCCACCACGCCGGGTTCTCGGCCGGGGTGGCCACTCCGGCGTGGTTCGGCACGATGTCGACCACGATCTTCAGTCCTCGAGCCCGGGCTGCGGCGAGCAGCCGCGTCCAGCCGTCGACGCCGCCGCGGGCCGGGTCGACGGTGTCGAAGCGGACGACGTCGTACCCGTGGTCGGAGCCCTTCGCCGACGGCAGCAGGGGGGACAGATACGTCGCGCCGACGCCGAGCGTGGCGAGGTAGTCGCAGAGATCGGCGGCCGCGTGCAGATCGAAGGACGGCCGGATCTGCAGGCGGTAGGTACTGGTGGGGGGCATGTTGTGTTTTCCGTGATCGGTCGGGTCGGTCAGTCGGCGCGGCGGAGCACGACGATCGCGCGCGGGCCGACCGTCACGTCGGAGCCGGCGGCGACGATCTCCGGCATGTCCTCGTCCACGCCGTTGAGGGTGTCGATGACGATCTCCCACGCCGCGCCGTACTCGTCGGCCGGCAGGGTGAAGTCGATCTCGCCGTCGTGCGCGCTGAAGGCGAGGTAGAACGAGGCGTCGGCGACCCGCTGGCCGCGGGAGTCACGGTCCGGGATGCCCTGCCCGTTCAGGAACACCGCCACCGAGCGGCCGAAGCCGGAGCCCCAGTCCTCCTCGGTCATCTCGGTGCCGTCCGGGGTGAACCAGGTGATGTCCGGCAGGCCGGTGGTGCCGCGGCGACGCACCGGGCGACCGTCGAAGAACCGGCGCCGGCGAAACACCGGGTGCTCGCGACGCAGCGTCGCCATCTGCCGGGTGAAGGCGAGCAGGTCGACGTCGACCTTCGACCAGTCGATCCAGGTGATCTCGTTGTCCTGGCAGTACCCGTTGTTGTTGCCGTTCTGGGTACGGCCGAGCTCGTCGCCGTGGCAGATCATCGGCACGCCCTGGCTGACGAACATCGTCGCGAGGAAGTTGCGTTGCTGCTGGGCGCGCAGCGCCAGCACGACCTCGTCGTCGGTCGCGCCCTCGACGCCGCAGTTCCACGACCGGTTGTGGCTCTCACCGTCGTTGTTGTCGTCGAGGTTGTTCTCGTTGTGCTTCTCGTTGTAGGAGACGAGATCGCGCAGGGTGAACCCGTCGTGCGCGGTGACGAAGTTGATGGACGCGACGGGGCGGCGTCCCGAGGTCTCGTACAGGTCGGCCGAACCGGTGATCCGAGCGGCGAACTCGCCGATGGTGGCGGGCTCGCCGCGCCAGAAGTCGCGCACCGTGTCGCGGTACTTGCCGTTCCACTCGGTCCACTGCGGCGGGAAGTTGCCGACCTGGTAGCCGCCGGGACCGACGTCCCACGGCTCGGCGATCAGCTTGACCTGGCTCACGACCGGGTCCTGCTGCACGAGGTCGAAGAACGACGACAGTCGGTCGACGTCGTAGAACTCACGGGCCAGGGTCGCGGCGAGGTCGAAGCGGAACCCGTCCACGTGCATCTCGCTGACCCAGTAGCGCAACGAGTCCATGATCAGTTGCAGGGTGTGCGGGTGTCGCACGTTGAGCGTGTTGCCCGTGCCGGTGTAGTCCATGTAGTGCTGCTGCGAGTCGTCGACGAGCCGGTAGTAGGCCGCGTTGTCGATGCCGCGGAAGGACAGCGTCGGGCCCATGTGGTTGCCCTCGCCGGTGTGGTTGTAGACGACGTCGAGGATGACCTCGATGTTGGCGTCGTGCAGTGCACGCACCATCGCCTTGAACTCCTGCACCTGGCCGCCGGGGTTGGCGCTGTAGGTGTACTTCGAGTCCGGCGCGAAGAAGCCGACCGTGTTGTAACCCCAGTAGTTCGACAGGCCCTTGTCGACGAGGAAGGAGTCGTTGACGAAGTGGTGCACCGGCATCAGCTCGAGCGTGGTGATGCCCAGCGAGGTCAGGTGGTCGATCATCACCGGGTGGGCCATGCCGGCGTAGGTGCCGCGCATCTCTTCCGGGATCTCGGGGTGCTGCTGGGTCATGCCCTTCACGTGCGCCTCGTAGATCACCGACTCGGCGTAGGCGTGTCGCGGTGACCGGTCGGACGCCCAGTCGAAGAACGGGTTGATGACGACGCACTTGGGCATGTGCGTCGCGGAGTCGGCGTCATTGACGCTGTCCGGGTCTCCGAAGTGGTAGCCGAACAGCGACTCGTCCCACTCGATCGTGCCGTCGATCGCCTTGGCGTACGGGTCGAGCAGCAGCTTGTTGGGATTGCACCGCATCCCGTGTGCCGGGTCATAGGGCCCGTACACCCGGTAGCCGTAGCGCTGCCCCGGCTCGATGCCGGGCAGGAAGGCGTGCCAGACGAACCCGTCGACCTCAGGCAGTTCGAAACGGGTCTCCTCGCCGTCCGCCGAGAACAGGCACAGCTCTACGCGTTCGGCGGCCTCGCTGAACAACGCGAAATTCGTCCCCGATCCGTCGTAGGTCGCGCCCAGCGGATACGCCGCGCCAGGCCAGATCTCCATGCAGTTCCTTTCGATGTGCGGACAGCCTCGACCTGCCTACCCAGAACGGGTGGCGTTCGGACCGTCCGGTCAGCTGTGTGAGGTGGACGGCACCGGAGGCCCGGGCCGGTAGAAGCCGCGGGGGTGGTAGCCGGCCCAGCCGTGCTGCGGGCCGTACATGCCCGGGTGGCGCATCTCGACGCGCAGCTCGTGCCACGGGCCGAACTCGTGCCGGTGGCCGCCGAGGCCGCCGAGGCCCAGGCCCAGCAGGAAGCCGAGGGCGAGCAGCACGACGGCGGCCGCCGCGGCGACGGCGAGCGCCGCGCCCTTCTTCGCCGGGTTGACCCAGGGCTCGCGGTAGCGGGGGACGAACGGGTTCACAGGTACTTCGGGGACGGGCGGGGCGGGGGTGACGGCTGGGGTCGGTTCGGGCTCGGGGGAGTCGGTGTCGGACATCGGTGGCTCCTCTCCTGTGCCGCCCAGTCTGCCGCATCGTGAGACGGCGGTGTTGTCGGTGCCGGGACGTACCGTTGACCCCATGAGGGTCAAGAGCGACATCATGCCGCTGAGCGGCAAGTTCGAGGTGATCTCCGAGTTCGAGCCGTCCGGGGACCAGCCGACGGCGATCGCTGACCTCGAGCGGCGGATCCGGGCGGGCGAGAAGGACGTCGTGCTGCTGGGCGCGACGGGCACCGGCAAGTCGGCCACGACCGCGTGGCTGATCGAGCGGCTGCAACGCCCGGCCCTGATCATGGCGCCGAACAAGACCCTCGCGGCGCAGCTGGCCAACGAGCTGCGCGAGATG
>DATBTJ010000061.1:0-7747 GCA_036559305.1 Jatrophihabitans sp. | reverse complement strand
CGCCGCGCAGTTCACCGACGACGTGCACGCGGTCGCCCGCACCTCGACGGCCATCGTGGTCGCCACCGTCGCCGGCCTCGCCGCGGTGCTCGTCGCCCCGCGCGGGCTGGGCGAGGTGCCCGCGTTCGTGGTGGCCGGCCGAATCCCGTTCCCGATCGACACCCGCGCCGGGCGCGCGTTCGTCGCGACCGTCACCGTCGCCGTCGCGGTCGTGGTCGGGTACGTGTCGCGCACCCTGGTGGGTGGGCTCGCAGGCCTCGGCATCCCGCTGCTGGCCCAGCGCGCCGCCGAACGTCGCGAGCTCATCGCCTCGCGCGACGAGGCGCAGGCCCTGCTGCTCGAGGTGCAGGCCGGCCGTGACGCCGAGGCGCAGGCCGCCGCGCTGCAGGAACGGGGACGGATCGCCCGCGAGCTGCACGACGTGCTCGCCCACAGCCTGGCCGGGCTGTCGGTGCAACTGCAGGCCACCCGCGCCGTCGCGGCGCGCGAGGGTGTCGGCCCGGCGGTGCTCGAACCCATCGACCGTGCGGCGGCGCTGGCCCGCGACGGGCTCGGCGAGGCGCGTGCGGTGGTGGGCGCCCTGCGCGATCCGCAGGGGCTCGGCCTCGCCGACCTCCCGGCGCTCGTCGACCGGCACCCGGGCAGCGCGAGCCTGCGGGTCACCGGCGAACCGGTCGACGTGCCGGTCGCCGCGGGACATGCGGTCTACCGCGCGGTGCAGGAGGCCCTCACCAACGCCGCCCGGTACGCCCCCGGCGCGCCGGTGAGCGTCGAAGTGGACTTCACCGGCACCGGCCTCACGATCTGTGTCGCCGACGACGGCCTGCCGCCGGGACGCGCTCCCGTGCCGTCGCAGGGCTCGGGCCTGGGGCTGGCCGGCATGTCCGAGCGGCTGGCCGCGGTCGGCGCGTCGGTGACGGCCGGCCCGCGCCCGTCCGGCGGCTGGCAGGTGCGCATCCAGGTGCCCCCGCCCGTGCCCGCATGATCCGGGTGATCGTCGCCGACGACCAGGCGGTGGTGCGCGACGGGCTGGTGCTGCTGCTGTCGGCGAGCGGCGAGGTCGAGGTCGCCGGCGCCGCCGCGGACGGTGAGCAGGCGGTCGAGCTCGCCCGCGCCGAGCGTCCCGATGTCGCCCTGCTCGACCTCCGCATGCCGAAGCTGACCGGTGATCAGGTGACGGCGGTGCTCGCGCGCGAGCTGCCCGAGGTCCGGGTCCTGGTGCTGACCACCTTCGCCGAAGACGACGCGATCCTGCCGGCGCTGCGGGCGGGCGCGCTCGGCTACCTCACCAAGGACGCGACCAGCGAGCAGCTCGTGGACGCGATCCGGGAGGTCGCTGCCGGACGCACTGTCCTCGACCCGTCCGTGCAGCGCCGGCTGGTGGAGCTGGTGGCCGCCCCGGCCGCGCCCGAACCGGACCTCGGCGGCCTGACCCGGCGCGAGATCGAGGTCGTCCGGCTCGTCGCCGAGGGCCTCACCAACGGCCAGATCGCCCGCCGGCTGGTGCTCAGCGAGGCGACCGTCAAGACCCATCTCAATCACGTGCTCGCGAAGCTGGACGTGGACGGCCGGCCAGGCCTGGTCGCCTGGGCGTGGCGACAGGGCCTGGCCGGCTCGGATCCGTCCTAGGCGGTGACCAGCTCGCGCTGCTGCTGCAGCCGGGCGCCCCGGGCGACCAGCACGACGGTGCGGACCAGCACCTCGCTGAGCGCCATCAGCACCAGCGCGGCTGTCCAGGCGGCGCCGCTGGTGATGTGCTGCTCGGCGCTGAACTGCGCGAGCTGCGGGGCGCCGCCGTGGCTGGCCCAGACGGCGAAGGCGAAGCGCGAGCCCATGCCGGCGACCCACGCGCCGCCGGCGATCCAGCCGGCCTTGACGAGCGGGTAGCGGCCGCCGTCCGAACGCACCCGGGTCGCGAGGGCGCTGACCAGCCCCAGCGTGATGCCGAGCGCGGTCAGCACGAGCACCAGGGTCAGGTCGTTGCCGGCCGTCGGGATGCCGTGCAGGTAGCTGCCGCCGATGCCGACGGCGAGCCCGATCGGCAGCAGCGTGGCGCGCAGGTCCAGGCGGCTCTCGCGGATCTGGCGCACGACGAGCAGGACGAGGACGGTGTCGAGAAGGTAGTCGCTGAAGGTCATGGCACCAGGCTCGCGAGATCCGGCCGGTCGCGAATCAACCCGAGGGTGGAGATGGGGTTGACATCTGCGTGATCAACTCGGGGTCGGCCACCCCGGCCGGGGTTGAACCCGCCGTCATCACCACTTGTTTGTGATAATGGACGGTCGCCGCTCAATCCGGGGAGACACGTGACCGACGGACCACTGATCGTCCAGTCCGACAAGACCTTGCTGCTCGAGGTCGACCATCCGCAGGCTGCCGAGGCGCGCGCGTCCATCGCGCCGTTCGCCGAGCTCGAACGCAGCCCCGAGCACGTCCACACCTACCGGCTCACCCCACTCGGGCTGTGGAACGCCCGGGCCGCCGGCCACGACGCCGAGCAGGTTGTCGACGCACTGGTGCGCTTCAGCCGCTATGCGGTGCCGCACGCGCTGCTCGTCGACGTCGCCGACACGATGGACCGCTACGGGCGCCTGCAGCTGGCCAAGCACCCCACCCACGGGCTCGTCCTGATCAGCCTCGACCGGGCGGTGCTCGAAGAGGTCGTGCGGCAGAAGAAGATCGCCCCGATGCTCGGCGACCGCATCGACCCGGACACGATCGTCGTGCACCCGTCCGAGCGGGGCCGGCTCAAGCAGGCGCTGCTGAAAGTGGGCTGGCCGGCCGAGGACCTTGCCGGTTACGTCGACGGCGAGGCGCACCCGATCGATCTCAAGCAGGAGGACTGGCACCTGCGCGAGTACCAGCAGCAGGCCGTGGACATGTTCTGGCAGGGCGGTTCCGGCGTCGTGGTGCTGCCGTGCGGCGCAGGCAAGACGCTGGTCGGCGCCGCGGCGATGGCCGAGGCGAAGGCGACCACGTTGATCCTGGTCACGAACACCGTCTCGGGCCGGCAGTGGAAGCGCGAGCTGATCGCGCGCACCTCGCTCACCGAGGAGGAGATCGGCGAGTACAGCGGCGAGAAGAAGGAGATCCGCCCGGTCACGATCGCGACCTACCAGGTGATGACCACGCGCCGGAAGGGCGAGTACCGCCACCTCGAGCTGTTCGACAGCCGCGACTGGGGCCTGATCGTCTACGACGAGGTGCACCTGTTGCCCGCGCCGATCTTCCGGCTCACCGCCGATCTGCAGTCGCGCCGCCGGCTGGGGTTGACGGCGACGCTGATCCGCGAGGACGGCCGCGAGGGCGACGTGTTCTCGCTGATCGGACCGAAGCGCTACGACGCGCCATGGAAGGACATCGAGAACCAGGGCTGGATCGCACCGGCCGAGTGCACCGAGGTGCGCGTGACGCTCACCGACAACGAGCGAATGGCCTACGCCACCGCCGAGCCCGAGGACCGCTACAAGTTCGCGGCCACCGCACGCACCAAGCTGCCGGTGATCAAGACTCTGGTCGACAGGCACCCTGATGATCAGGTTCTCGTCATCGGTGCCTACCTCGACCAGCTCGACGACGTCGCGGCCGAGCTCGACGGCGCGCCGATGATCCAGGGCTCGACGCCGAACAAGGAACGCGAGCTGCTCTTCGACGCCTTCCGGCGCGGCGAGGAACGCGTGCTCGTCGTCAGCAAGGTCGCGAACTTCTCGATCGATCTGCCCGAGGCCGCGGTCGCGATCCAGATCAGCGGCACGTTCGGTTCGCGCCAGGAAGAGGCGCAGCGGTTGGGCCGGGTGCTCCGTCCGAAGAAGGACGGCCGGCAGGCGCACTTCTACACCGTCGTCGCGCGCGACACCCTCGACTCCGAATACGCCGCGCACCGGCAACGTTTCCTCGCCGAGCAGGGCTACGCGTACACGATCGTCGACGCCGACGACCTGCTGCGGCCGCTGTGAGGTTCCGTGCGTTCCTGCTCGCGCTCGTTCTGACGCTCGCCGGGTGCTCGTCGTCGGGCGGCGGTACGGCCGCGACCAGCGGCAGCTCGTCCGCACGCTCGGCGACCGCGCTGGCAGCGACGCTGAAGAAGGCGACCGTCGGGCTCACCAGCGCGCACATCGCCCTCGACGCCGGACCGCTCGGCGGCGCGGCGACCGGTGACGTCCGCTTCGCGGACGGGCACACGACCGCATCGGACGTCACGGTCGACCTCGCCGGCAAGACCCGCATCGTGACGGTGGGCGATACGAGCTGGGCGATGTTGCCGAGCGGCAGGAACACGTCGGGGAAGCCGTGGGTGCTCGTCAGCTCCTCGACCAGCAACGAGTTCGCCCGTGCCCTGGTCAGCCAGGTCGGTGTCATCAAGGCGGCGGTGTCGGTGCCCGAGATCGCCGACGTCGTGGCGCACGCGAGTTCGGTGCGCGATCTCGGGACGTCTGCGCAGGGCCACCACTACGCACTGTTGCTCGCCATGAACCGGATCAAGGACACCGCCCTCGGCGGCGAACTCGCGACGCTGGGAACCGATCCGCTGCCGGTCGACGTCTACCTCGACCCGCAGGGGCGCCCGGTCAAGATCGACCTCGCCGCCAAGGTCGGCGGCCAGTCGCTGCCGATCGCGGTGACCGTGAGCAACTTCGGCGCGCCGGTCCACATCAGCGCTCCCCCGGCAGATCAGGTGGCATCGTGACGACTCCGCAGCAACCCGAGCCGGACACCAAGGACTGGACCTGGGTGCTCGAACGGCCGTGCCCCGACTGCGAGTTCGACGCCTCCTCGCTTGCTCGCAGCCAGGTGCCCGATCAGACGCGGGCGGCGATCGCGACGCTGCATTCGGCCGTCCGGGCGCCGGGGTCGGACACCCGTCCGGCACCCGAGGTCTGGTCGGCGCTGGAGTACGGCTGCCACGTGCGTGACGTCTGCATCGTCTTCGGCACCCGGCTCGCCCAGATGCGGCATGCCGCCGATCCGCGGTTCCCGGACTGGAACCAGGACGAGACGGCGCTCGCCGAGCGGTACTGGGAGCAGGACCCGACGCGGGTCGCCGACGAACTGGCCCAAGAGGGTGAGCGCATCGCCGGTGACTTCGCGACGGTCGCCGACGACGAATGGCAGCGCCCGGGCCGCCGGTCGAACGGATCGCAGTTCACCGTCGAGACCCTCGCGAAGTACTTCCTGCACGACCTCGTGCACCACGCGCACGACGTCGTGAGCCGGCCACCGTCCGGCTAGCTGCGCGGGTGTTGGCGGCGATCAGGACAATGGCTGGGTGCACGTCGCACTCGACATCCTCGCCCTCGTCGCCGTCGTCGGATTCGTGGCCGCTTTCTCGCGGCGTATCGGCGTCTCCGAACCGCTGGTGCTGGTGGTCGTCGGGCTGGGGCTGTCGTTCGTCCCGCACTTCCTCGACATCACGCTGTCACCGACGCTGGTGCTGTTCGGGCTGCTCCCGCCGCTGCTCTACGCCGCGGCCATTCGCACGTCCCTGATCGACTTCCGCGCCAACCGGCGCCCCATCCTGCTGCTGTCGGTGGGCCTGGTGGCGTTCTCGACCGTCGCCATCGGGCTGGTGTCCTGGTGGGTCGTCCCGGGCGTCACGCTGGCCGCCGCGTTGGCGCTCGGCGCCGTGGTCGCCCCGCCCGATGCGGTGGCCGCCACGACGGTCGCGCGCAGGGTCGGTATGCCCCGACGGATCGTCTCGATCCTGGAGGGCGAGAGCCTGCTCAACGACGCGAGCGCGCTGGTCGCGCTGAACACCGCGATCGCCGCGATCACCTCGACGGTGACGATCGGCTACGTGGCCTGGGATTTCGTCCGGGCGGCGGCGGGCGGCGTCGCGGTCGGCCTGGTCGTCGCAGCCGTCCTCGCGTTCATCCGCAAGCGCATCGACGACCCGGTGCTCGACACCACGCTGTCGTTCGCGGCGCCCTACGCCGCGTTCCTGCCCGCCGAGGAGATCAAGGCCTCCGGCGTGCTCGCCGTCGTCGTCACAGGCCTGCTGCTCGGCCACAAGTCACCGCAACTGCAGTCAGCGCGCTCGCGCATCGCCGAGAACATCAACTGGCGCACGGTGCAGTTCCTGCTGGAGAACGTGGTATTCCTGCTGATCGGGCTGCAGGTGCGCGGGTTGATCGACAGCGTGCGGGCGACCTCGGTGGCCTGGCCCGAGGTCATCTGGGCGTGCGTCGCGGTACTTCTGGCGACCATCCTGACCCGCATCGTCTGGATGTTCGCGGTCGCCGGGCTGCTGCGCGCGCTGGGTAGGCCGTCCTGGTCGTTCGCGACGACCGCGACGGTCGCCTGGGCCGGCATGCGCGGGGTGGTGACGCTGGCGGCGGTCTTCCTGCTGCCGCAGGAGACGCCGCAGCGGGCGGTGCTCGCGCTGGCCGCGTTCGTCGTCGTCGCGGGCACGTTGCTCATCCAGGGGCTGTCCCTGCCGTGGCTGGTCCGCGCGCTGCGGCTGCCGGCGCCGGACGCCGCCGAGGACGCGCTGCAGGCCGCCGGGCTGGTGAACGCCGCCGGACGGGCCGGGTTGGCCGTCCTGGACGAGCTCGCGACCGACACGGACCCGCCCGAGGTCGTCAGCGAGCTGCGCGAGCGCGCCTCGCGCCGCACCAACCAGATCTGGGAACAGCTCGGCCGCTCGCAGGCCGAGCTGGAGCCGCCCGCCGCGGCCTACCGCCGGCTGCGGCTGCAGATGCTCTCGGCCGAACGCAGCTCGATCCTCGAAGCTCGCGACTCCGGCCGCTACGACGACGAGGTGCTGCGCTCGGCGCTCACCGCGATCGACTTCGAGGAGTCGCTGCTCGACCGCGTCGAGGACGCCGCCGCAAGGGTCGACGACGAACTGGTGACGCCCGAGACGCGCGCGGGCAACTGCGAACACCTCGCCAAGGCGCCGAAGATGGTGCGGGCGAACACCCCGGACGGCTGCGAGGAGTGTCTGATCGAGGGCACGCGCTGGGTGCACCTGCGGCTGTGCCTGACCTGCGGGCACGTCGGCTGCTGCGAGTCGTCCGTGCGCAAGCACGCGACCCTGCACTACGAGCAGACCGGCCACCCGGTCATGCGCAGCATCGAGCCCGGCGAGGCGTGGCGCTGGTGCTACGTCGACGACCTGCTGAGCTGACGTCGTCGCCGTCCGCCGCCCTGACCACTCTTGTGCGAGGGGCGGGGAGCGACGAAGGGCCCGGGCAGCAGCCCGGGCCCTTCGTGTCGAACTGGTTGGACTCAGAAGTCCATGTCACCGCCGGGCATGCCGCCGCCCGCAGGGGCAGCAGCCTTCTCCGGCTTGTCGGCCACGACGACCTCGGTGGTGAGGAACAGCGCCGCGATGGACGCCGCGTTCTGCAGCGCGGACCGGGTCACCTTCGCCGGCTCCACGATGCCCTCCTTGAACATGTCCACGTACTCGCCGGTGGCGGCGTTGAGGCCGTTACCCGGGGGCAGGGTGGACACCTTCTCCGCGACGACGCCGCCCTCGAGGCCGGCGTTGATCGCGATCTGCTTGAGCGGCGCGGTCAGCGCGACGCGAACGATGTTCGCGCCGGTGGCCTCGTCACCCTTGAGGTCCAGCTTGTCGAACGCGGTCGCGGCAGCGTTGGCCAGTGCCACGCCACCACCCGGGAGCAGGCCCTCCTCGACGGCCGCCTTCGCGTTGCGAACGGCGTCCTCGATGCGGTGCTTGCGCTCCTTGAGCTCGACCTCGGTCGCGGCACCGACCTTGATGACCGCAACGCCACCGGCGAGC